>JAAUPN010000223.1 GCA_012033105.1 Coleofasciculaceae cyanobacterium RL_1_1 | reverse complement strand
ACGCGAGACAGACGTGAGGCAGATTTATATAGACAGAAAATATAGATAAAAATGACCCGCTGTAATAGCATCAGACTACCAGCCCCCCAGTCCGTGTTCCGGGTAGATCAGACTCTCCAGTTCGATCGGACACCCGCCTGCATCGTCACACCCGGCCAAAAAAACAGACGAACTGCATTTCAATTTGAAATGCAGTTCGCCCACCGTTACAGCTTTAAAAACTGCGAAACGGTTCGTCTCTTTGACTGGATCATGCCGATCAGTTGATCGTTCCAAAACTTGAACGAATCACAACCCGATCAACACCCGGATAGGCATCAATGCAAATCGATCCAATCCAGCCCGACTAGGTCAAATGGGCAGCACCCAGACCCGCCGCCATTTCATCCGGTGCAATTTTGCCGTCATGATTAATATCAAGCGCATCAAAGACCGCATCCGTTCCCGCCCACTCCTCGCGCGTAATGAAGCCATCACCATCCAGGTCATAGATATGGAAAATGTCCTCAGCCGCGTGGGAGATAATCTCTTCGCCTTCCAGACGCGATAAACGCTGCTTCAATAAGGTTTCGAGCGCTTCGAGCGCTTTCGAGAACCCGGCAATGCCTTCGCTCAGTTTTTCCGAGGCCATCTCGTCTTCGGCGTGCATCTGCTCGAACATCGCCTGACTCATTTCGATTTTTTCGATATCGCTGGCCGCTGCGGTTTCCGGCGACAGCTTGCGCGGTAGATCTTCTGCCGTAGCGTTCAGGATTTCGAGCAATTTGGGCGAAATGGTGAGCAGGTCGCAGCCTGCGAGTTCGGTAATCTCGCCAATATTGCGGAAGCTTGCGCCCATCACTTCGGTCGCATAGCCGAATTTTTTGTAGTAGTTGTAGATGCTCGTGACTGACAAGACGCCGGGATCTTCGGGAGCGGGGTAAGCTTCGCACCCCGTTTTTTGTTTGTACCAGTCCAGAATACGACCGACAAAGGGGGAGATGAGTGTAATTCCGGCCTCGGCACAGGCGATCGCCTGGTGCAGGCCAAACAGCAGCGTTAGATTGCAGTGAATGCCTTCTTTTTCCAGTTGTTCGGCGGCCTTGATGCCTTCCCAGGTCGAGGCGATTTTGATCAGAATGCGATCGCGTGAAATACCTGCGGCTTCGTACTGAGCGATGATATCGTGGGCGGTTTCGATCGTCGTTTGGGTGTCGTAGGACAGTCGCGCATCGACTTCAGTAGACACACGACCGGGAATAATCTCAAGAATCTTGAGGCCGAACGCGACAGCTAGATGGGTAAACGCACGATTGGCGACGGCATCAGCACTGGCATCGGCTCCCAAGGCGGCACGAGCCTCTTTGAGCGTATCGTCAACAATGCCCTGATATTCAGGCATCTGAGCCGCAGCGGTGATCAACGATGGATTGGTTGTTGCATCGCGAGGTGTGAAGGTTTCGATCGCGTTAATATCGCCGGTGTCGGCCACCACGACGGTCATCTCGCGAAGTTGTTCGAGGAGCGTCTTACTCATAGATCAAAGCTAAAAAACGGTTTCGATCGAAACGATGCAGATCCAGATTCTGAATGAGGGGATTGCAACGGTATCGATACCTGGCGTTTGCAGTGTACTGCGATCCCCAAAGTTGCACCGAAATCTACGGATTACCTCAAGACTTAAGGATTCTGATTTTGTGCGGATCGATGTGATTGTGGCGATCGTTTGCCACGCGGAAATGCTTGATCGATCACGGCCTTGTGAAGCCTGATTTCGTGGCAGATGGTGGTGTCAAGCGTAGCGTTCAAACCGGAATAAATCGCGGGATTGTTTCTTCTGAAATCTCTCAAAACGGGTTCGAGCGATGTCAACGTCATGACACGATCGCTGTAATCTTGAAGACATTCATACTGTTCACGCGGAAGGATTCCTAAGCATGTCACACGAACAAACCCAAACGGGTGCAGAAGCGGTCGATGCTGCGATCGCGGCGGGTATTGATTTGGACGGATCGCCGATCCCTGCTGCAAAACTGGATCTATACACCAAAGTTATGGGGAAAGAAGCCGACCGACAACGGAGCGGCGTTAGCAATTCGATGCGATCGCGCATCGTTCGTATCGGTGCAAAACACTTTAGCCAAACAGAACTTGACGAAATGCTGCTGGCGGCAGACTTTGCACCGCTCAAAGCGAAAGAAATTGCGTTTTACTATGGCAATTGACACTACTTTTGGTTCGTGTTTTTGAGTTGGGCATCGATCTCAGCACCCTGCGCTTCAAGTCTCGCCAAAATTGCGGCATAGTCTAGCCCCTCTTCATTCTTTACACCTTTTTTCTTGGGTGGCAGGAGTCGATTGCGCAGCGCCATAAGTCGATCGCGCATGGTGGTTGGGCGACCACGGTGGCGAAGTTGTTGTTGTCGGAGCTTGGACTGGAGCAGGATGCGTGCAGCTTTGGCATCCCGTCGTCGTTGGGCTTTGTGTAGATCGATGCGTCCACCTGTGCCGATATTGCTCAACTCTTCACGCAAGGCGTCGATATCGTTGAGATAACTCGGGAGTCCCTGCACTTCGTCTTCGCTCGTCCAGTAGGTGACGATGCCGCTCCACGCCCAGCCGCCCAGGATACCAAACAGCAAAGATAGGAACGTCGGATAGCCCAGAACGACAAAACTGACGGCGAAGGCGAGCCCCCAGCTAAATCCAACTAAGATGATTTGGCTCATAGTTTTGCGATTCCGTTAGTCTGGGTGGTTTGCGTGGTGGGCGTTCGGGGTCGCTGAGTGCAGGGCGATCGCAGGGGCGGAAAGTTCCAGGGGTGAAGGCTCGATCACGTCACCCCAATCGGGATCGGGGGCAAGTTCGGCCTGTTCGGCGAGGGATTTCCAGCCCGGTCGCCATTGGTCGCGATCCTTGAGTGCTTTGGCGTTGACCCAAAAGCGTGTGTTGCGATCGCAGGAGGCGACCAATTCTGCAAACACGAAGCCATCTTCATTTTTACGATTGATCACTTGAAAGTGTCGCCAGCCCCAGGTGCGGAGCATGGATGTCCATTTCGAGCCAAGCAGATGGGGGTATTTGGCTTTTTTAGCCATGGATTAGCCCGGAGTATCAACGTATAAACGAGGCGATTTGATTGTAGATGACAGGCGTGGGTGCTAGAGAACAAATCGCAGAGATTGTCACGAAGGGAATACGTCTGAGGCTTAATGCGTCAATTTTTCGTCATCAAGTCGTCAATTCAGGTAACAGATTGGGTAATTGGGTAATAAGTATCGATCATCAACGATCGAGTGGTTGATCAACCATCGATCGTGAGATCTGTCAGATGCTGCCGTTAAAGTCTGCGGCTTAAAAATTTGACTTGCGCACCGCGCGAGCCGGGAGCTGTTTCGCGGCCAAAACGCCACCAATAAAGCCAAAGAGATGACCTTCCCAGGAGACGCCGGGTTGTCCTGGCAAGACACCAAAGATCAGTCCTCCATAGAAAAATAACACCAGCATCGATAACAAAATCGATTGGGCGCTGCGCTCGAACAGTCCCCGCGCCAACAAAAAGCCGAGATATCCGAAAATAACGCCACTTGCGCCAATGTGGACACCGGCAGATCCGAACAACCAGACGCCCGCACCACCGACAACCATCGCGAAAATCGAGGTGCTGTAAAAGGTGTGAATCCCGTAGGACATGACCAGCCAGCCGAGAATGACGAACGGGACGGTATTGGAAATGAGGTGGGTAAAATTGCCGTGTAAGAAAGGCATCCAGAGGATGCCCCAAAGGGATTCGGGATCGCGGGGGATGACGCCGAAGCGATCGAGGCGACCACGATAGATGACCGTATCGACGATTTCGACCAGCCACATGGCTGAGACAAAGGTTCCGAGGGTTTGGATTTGGGTATTGAGTCGTTTCATCGGCGCGATCGGGGGAAGAGAGCAGCCCGTGCTAAAGGGGGTTCGTACAGTAACCTACACGTCGAATCACGTCGGTTTCGATCGCGTACATCAAGATGCTGCTGAACTAGGGTGCTCCCAGCCTAACAAGTTTAATTCGGAAGAGCCGCGTGCAATCCGTCGCTACGCTCCTCAGAACGTCTACGGCGAAGGTAACGTTTGCCCGCTCGATCAAGGCTCACGGGCGGTTTGGAGTTGGAGTCGGAGATCGCGATCGGGGTCGATCGTGACCCGTGGGGCGGTGTTGGTGGCGGGGGCATCGCTCCAGAGGAGGCCGACGCTACCGGACGGCAAGCCCGGTAAGCTCGCATCGTGACGACTGAGCCAGAGGAGGGGAACATCGGGAGGGGTGGCATCTCGTTGTCGGGCATCAAGGGTGGGATTGCAGGTGAGTGCGGCGAGGGCTTCGAGGACGATGCGATGCCCGTGTACGAGGCCGGTTTGGGCGCTCCAGAAGCTCACCTCAAGCTGGGTGCGACTGGCGTAGAAGTAAATCGAGGCGGCACTACAGGCGGCTTGCTCAAACGGGTCGGGTTGCCAGGGGGCGCGATCGTCAATCACGATCGTCACCTTGCGGCCACTATTTTGGGTTTCCAGCTCTCGGACGCGCAATTCTCCCAGACGGGCGCTGCTTTTCCAGTGAATCAGCCGCATGGGATCGCCGGTACGGTAGCCGCGTAGGGTGCGGGTGACGCCGTCTTGGGCATCGATCGATTGGCGATCGCGGCTAGCGGTTACGGGGTTCCGTTCGTCGCCGAGGCGATCGATGATCGGACAGTGACTGAGGGGCAAGACTTGGGGATAAACGACGGCTTTAGCGGGGACATGATGCAGCGACCTCGCCCAAAATAGACCGAGGGGCGCTCCGGTTCTGATCCAGAGACGATCCCACACATAGATGCCACGTCGCTGGGCAAGCTGGCGATCGATCCAGGGGTGATCCTCTCCTGGGTTGAGCGTGTCGATCGCGTGGAAGTCCCGACCACCCAGTGCCGGATCGCGTTCATCGACAATTTGCAGTAGCGCTTTGTGCTGTTTGTGATGGGTATTTCGCACCCGCAGGCTAATCTCGATCGTCTCACCCACGCTGACGGGCGCGATCGGCGATCGCGTAATCTCGAGATCACGCAACATTCGCCGTGACTGCCAGCCCGTTAACCCCAAGAGCGCAAACGTCAGACCACTGATGGCATAGAGCCAGCCCACCATGGTGTTGGTTGCCGCCCCAAAATAAGCAATAGAGATCACCAGGACAACCCAGCCGCTATAGGATGGCCGCACCCAGTGGGTTTCAAGTCGGTGGTTAACACTGCGATACAGGCGGCGCAGAAAGTGGACGATCGCCCGCAAAAATTGAAACATAGACGAGATCAAGAACAACAGCAACAGCCAGATCGACCAGAACGCTTCGAGCCACAGAGTTGACCGGACAGCGTGTGATGTTATTGCGATCGTAGCAGTCTGCTAGCGTGCGAGGGTGCGGGAGGGAATGCGGGAGGAACGGATGGGCATGGGTGGCGGGTCGTCGGTGCGATGGGTGCTTGAAGCGGGCTGTGGAGAGAGGGGTGGAACTGGCTCGGCCTGGTCATGCCGATCTTCAGGAACGATGCTGAGATGATCCTCAGGGAGGGGTGCAGTGGTGGAGCTGCGATCGGCCCAGAGGCGATCGAGGTGCTGAGAGGGAACCGTGAGATAGAGGGTTTGGCCAACTTCTAGAATTGCATCCAACAAATCCCAGGCGTGGCGCGTTTGACCGTGATCGGATTCGAGGTAGAGTGGCACAAAATCGCCCCGCATGGCGGCATGTTGTACCCGCTGACCGAGTAACGGATGCCCCGCGTTAATCTCGACCGCCAGCGCAATCCAGAGCTGACCCCCCGTCATGCCACTCCCCAAGATCCGTCCTCCCAAAGCCGCCGCCGCAAAGGAATGCGCGGCGATTTCCGTGGGACTGAGTACCGCCTCAAAGTTAAAGACACGCTGCACCATATCGGCAAAATCCGAATCGTGGGTGCGCACGACGACGCGCAGGCTAGCAACGAGTTCTTTGGCCGTGAGGGAAATTTCGAGGTTGGTGGTGTCATCGCTGCTGACGGCAAAGAGGGCGTCGCAGTGTTGGATGTTTGCGGTTTCTAAGATATTTGGCAGGGTCGCATCACCGGTGATGACGGGAATGCGTAGCGATCGCGCGGTACTTAAAAATCGGCTTTGGGGATCGCGATCGATCACCACCACGTCATAGCCATTGCCATGAAGATGGCGGGCGATTTGGATGCCCACCCCA
>JAAUPN010000049.1 GCA_012033105.1 Coleofasciculaceae cyanobacterium RL_1_1 | reverse complement strand
GCTTTGGTCGGCCCCAATGTGCAGCGGGTCTGGAAGGATACCTATCTGGAAGAAAACCAAGGCGGACGCTACGCCCTGCGGGAAACCTACGCCGTGTCGGATATCTACACCGAAGGTCACGATCCCTGTCACGTTGAGCTACTCGAACAGTTTGAAGCGCGGGCGTATATGCTCGTGCCGATTTTCCAGGGGAGTCATCTCTGGGGCATTCTTGCGGCTTATCAAATGATGGGCCACGCGACTGGGAAGAGGCGGAAGTGAATTTGCTCGCCCGGATTGCGGATCAGCTTGGTGTTGGGCTCAAACAGGCGGAAACCCTGGGGCAGTTGCGTAGCCAAAGTGAACGAATCGAACAGGCAGCGGTGCGCGATCGCGCAGTGGGTCAGGTGATCACCCGCATTCGTGAGTCGTTCGATATCGAGACCATTTTCGAGACCACCACCCGTGAGGTGCGGGCGCTGCTGTATTGCGATCGGGTTTCGGTCTACAAGTTCAACCCAGACTTTAGCGGTGAGTTTGTCGCCGAGTCCGTCGCCGATGGCTGGGTCAAACTCGTCGGGCCGAATGTGCAGCGGGTGTGGAAGGATACCTATCTGGAAGAAAACCAAGGCGGACGCTACGCCCTGCGGGAAACCTACGCCGTGTCGGATATCTACACCGAAGGTCATGATCCCTGTCACGTCGAGCTACTCGAACAATTTGAAGCCCGCGCCTATACCTTGGTGCCAATTTTCCAAGGATCGGAACTGTGGGGCATTTTGGCCGCCTACCAAAACGATAAGCCGCGCGATTGGGATGACGATGAAGTCGGGCTACTGGTTCGCATTTCCGATCAGTTGGGTGTGGCGCTGCAACAGGCGGAAACCCTGGCGCGATTGCGGGAGCAAAGCGATCGCATCGAAAAGACGGCGGCTCAAGATCGGGCGATCGATCAGGTCATTGGCCGCATTCGTCAGTCCTTCGATGTGGAGAATATCTTCAGCACGACCACCCAGGAGGTGCGTCAGTTGCTGAAGTGCGATCGGGTGTCGGTCTACAAGTTCAACCCAGACTTTAGCGGTGAGTTTGTTGCCGAATCCGTTGCCCAGGGCTGGGGTAAACTCGTCGGGCCGAATGTGCAACGGGTGTGGAAGGATACCTATCTGGAAGAAAATCAAGGCGGACGCTACGCCCTGCGGGAAACCTACGCCGTGTCGGATATCTACACCGAAGGTCATGATCCCTGTCACGTCGAGCTACTCGAACAATTTGAAGCCCGTGCTTATACCTTGGTGCCGATTTTCCAAGGATCGGATCTGTGGGGCATTTTGGCCGCCTACCAAAATGACGGGCCACGGGATTGGGAAGATAACGAGGTGAGCTTGCTGGTTCGCATCTCAGACCAACTCGGGATCGCCTTGCAGCAAGCGGAAACCCTAGAGCAATTGCGCCAGCAGTCCAGCAAGCTGGAAAAGCCGCCATCCGCGATCGTGCCGTCACTCAGGTGATCGATCGCATTCGTCGCACGCTGGATGTGGAGACGATCTTCGATACAACGACGAAAGAAGTGCGATCGCTACTCAAGTGCGATCGCGTCGGGGTCTATCGCTTTAATGAAGATTGGAGCGGAGCCTTTGTGGCCGAATCCGTCGGTGCGACCTGGATCTCCCTCGTCACCCGTCAGCAAGAGCTACCGGCCTTGCAACGCAATGTCAGCGACTGCAACTCCCTCAAGCCGCTGATTGACGCCTCCGCCTATATTGAGCCTCAAGTCGGCGATACCTATCTCCAAGAAACCGAAGGGGGTCGTTTTGCTGAGAAACAGACCTTCGCGATCACGGATATTTACACCGCCGGGTTTACCCCTTGTTATTTGGAAATTCTGGAGCAATATCAGTGTCGTGCCTACGCGATCGTGCCGATCTTCCAGGGCGATCGACTCTGGGGATTGCTCGCCGCCTATCAAAACAGCGGGCCGCGTGACTGGGAAGATGCCGAAGTGCAACTGTTGGCGCAAATCGGCGTTCAATTGGGGGTCGCGATTCAACAGGGTCAATACCTGAAAAAAGTGGAAGAGCAAGCCTCGGAACTGGAAGCAGCGGCACAGCGCGACAAAGCCGCGAAGGAAGAGTTGCAGCGTAAGGCGCTCGATCTACTGATGGCCGTTCGTCCGGCACTCGATGGTGACCTGACCGTGCGGGCTCCGGTGACCGAGGATGAACTCGGAACCCTCGCCGATTCCTATAACAACACGCTGCAAAGTCTGCGGCGGATTGTGGTTCAGGTGCAAGGCGCGGTTGCGAAGGTGGTGAATACCTCCGAAAGCAGCGACGAATCGCTAATTGAGCTGTCGTCCCAGGCGCAAAAGCAGGTGGAGGAAATCACCAACGCCCTCGGCCAAATTCAACAGATGGTGAGTTTTACCGAAGAGACCGCGAAAAATGCCCTCCAGGTGGAAACGGCGATCGAAACGGCAAACAAAACCCTGCAATCGGGCGACGAAGCCATGAACCGCACCGTGGACGGCATCATGGATATCCGTAAAACCGTGACCGAAGCGGCCAAGAGCATCAAGCGCCTGACCCAGTCGTCGCAAGACATCGCCAAGGTGGTGAACCTGATTAACAACTTCGCCACCCAAACCAACCTGCTGGCGCTGAACGCGGCGATCGAGGCCACGCGGGCGGGTGAGTACGGACGCGGGTTCGCGGTGGTGGCCGATGAGGTGCGATCGCTGGCGCGTCAGTCCGGGGATGCGACGACTGAGATCGAAAAGCTGGTGCAGGATATCCAGGAAGAGACCAAAGATGTCACCCTCGCGATGCAAATGGCCTCCGAACAGGTGACGCGCGGGACAACCCTGGTGGGCGAAACGCGGGAGACGCTGAACGACATCGTGGCGGCGACCGGACAAATCGCCGAACTGGTGGAGGGGATTTCTGCGGCCACCCGCGAGCAAACCCGTCAAGCGCAGTCGGTGACGAAACTGATGACGGAGGTGGCCGCGATCGCCGATCGCACCTCGGACAACTCGATCGAAATCTCTCAATCGTTTAAAGACGCCCTGACCACCGTGCAAGAGCTACAGGCTAGCGCCGGTCAGTTTAAGGTGGACTAGCGGACGAATCCCGGCGATCGGCGTGGGGTGCGACCCATGGCCGATCGCCGGGAGTGTTGCCCGTTAGGCACTGCGCGGATCAATCCACCGATGACCACCTGTGACGTTGATCCCTGCTTGATATCCTGACCCTTCGTAGATCTTCCGCCGACTGCACGCGCTATGGACCCGACTATCCGAGATCAAGGTTACGTTTACTTCCTCAGCGAAGCCCCCGAGCTATTGCAAACGCTGGAAGATGGCCTGCTGCAAATTCACGATGCGCCTCGTATTCAGAATATTCACGCTCTGATGCGAGCCACTCACACCCTGAAGGGGGCAGCGGCGAATGTCGGGCTGAAGACGATCGAGACCGTCGCTCATTCGCTCGAAGATGCGTTTAAAGCGCTATACAACGAAGAGATTGAGATCGATCCCGAGATGGAGAGATTGCTCTTTGAGGGCTATGAATGTCTCCGGGTTCCCCTAGCGGCAGAGTTGTCCAATTCAAGCTGTGATGAGGATCAAATCCTCGATCGCGCCACCGAGCTTTTCCAACAACTGCGCGACAAGCTCGGCGATGATTTTGGACAGCATGACTATATTCCCAGTTCAGCGGAATTAGGATTCGACATTACCCAATCGATTTTCGAGATGGGCGTGCAGGAGCGGATTGATGAACTCACGGAGGCAATTCAGAGTCGTGACCTAGAGCAAATTGCCACGATCCTGACTTCGAGCTGTGAGGTGTTTGTGGGTCTCGGGGAATCGTTGGGTTTAATGGGGTGGAGCGACCTGGCTAAGACGGTAGCCAAAGCGCTGGAGTTCAATGGCGATCGCATTTTGGAGGTTGGGACGATCGCCCTGGCGGACTTCGAAAGCTTCCCAGCGGCTTGTGCTGGGTGGCGATCGTGAATCTGGCGGACAGGCATCCCCCGAGTTGATCACCCTCGCCAATCCCGCCACCGTCGCCTCCGCCTATATCCCCAGTTTGGAGCCTGTTACCCCGCCCAGCCTCGACGCGACGCCCCCACTCGACCCTGCGCCTACGGCTGTTCCCCCCCCTCGCCGATCACCACGCCCCTGGCGGTTCCGTTACCCGGTGATGTGATCGCGATCGGGAATGATCCCGACGTAACCGCTTCCATTCCGGGTCTAGAGGACTTCGAGGCTCCAGATAACTTCGAGGACTTGGACGCGCTGAGTCCGATCAACCTTGATGATCTCGATGAGCTGGAAGCCTTAGACGAACAGGATAGCGCTACGGAACCACCACCGCCGTCCCCCCTGGAGCTTGACCAGCAACGCTTCGAGGTGTTCCTGGATGACGATCGCTACGGCACACCCAGACACGGCAAAATTCGCGCGTTTTTCCTTCAGCTTCTCCACGCGATCGCCCATTGGCACGCCCACGAGACAGACGGTTTGCCCGCTAGCTTTACGCTGGATCAGCTTGTTCCACGGGTTAGCGAAGCGCAACTGAGCAACAAAAAAGCGGCACTGAAGGCCGTCAAAAACGTACGTGATCTCGGCGATCAGTTCCTCGCTGCCATTACCGCCGCCGAAGATAGTGAAAGCCTCCGGGTTTATCGAAAATGGACATTTCTATCGGCCATGGTGGCGATCGCCAAATGTCAGTACGCCGACCTGACACAATACCCCAAATCCTTTAAAGACATTCTCTTTGTCATCGCCCTGCGTCAATTGGCACAAAACATCGGCGATCGCTATCAAACCTTGCCTGCAGTTCCAGCTCGCGATCGACAGTGGCTCGAAACCCCAGCCGTCGAGCAGCTATTGCAGCCCCGTGCCTCCATCTCCGCTGATCTTAACGATACGGAACTACTGGAAGCGATCTGGGGCGATGACGACTTTGGGGACGACGATCCAGCTCCCCACCCGCTCTACAGGGTCGCCAGTCCCGCCACAGCGTCCAACCCAATGGCAGCCGAGGCCGTCCAACCACGGGACGTGTCTGAATCGCCCCGTGTTGATCGCGGCATCGCCTCCCTAGGCGGGGAGCGCGTCCCCTTACAAGACATCGCTAGCTCACGTCCCGAAGCCCGTCAGATTCTGCCGCCGCCCCAAGTTCCGCTTCCGCCGATCGATGCGCCTGCGTTCAGCACGGAACCCTCACCCGAGGCGTCGATCGCAACCCGTGAGCAAACCAGCGGGGCAACGAGTGAGACAAGCAGCGCCAGCCCAACCCAAATCCCTCCGACGGCCTCTAACACGAGCGCCGAGGCTGCACCACCAACCTCTCCTACCCCTAAAGTCGTCGCACCCCACGACCCCGCTCCTCACCTCTCCATTGCGTCTATCCCCCCTCTATCCCCCCCACCGCAAACGATCTCTTCCACCACCCTGGATACCGTTGCGGTGTCCTCGACTGATGCGGCTTCCGCGACCGTGATGGCGAGTGTTGCCGCGACGCCGTTTCGCGATCAGATGCGCGATCAGATCGAACCCCATGTGAGTCACGGCGAATTTGCCGATACGGGAACCTCCGAAACCGAGGCGATCGCGCCCACCCGCAAGAAAGCCGCCGAAACGCGGCAACTGGTCAGCGTTGACTTGGCGGGCATTGAACGTCTAAACCATCGCTTAGGTGAACTCCTAATCGAACAAAACCGGCTGGCGCTCGATGAAGAACATCTGTTCGAGGCGACAAAAACGATGCGCGTCCAGATCCAGCAGCACAGCAAGACGATGGTGCAAGCGCTCGAATGGTCGGAGCAGATCATGAGTCTGATGGAGCGAGCCGGAGCCGCCTACGAAGGTAAAGCCTCGCAGGGGAGCGACTTACTCACCATGACGCAGCTCAGTGGCGTTGATTTTGATGGGTATGCAGACCTTCACCTCACGATTAAAACCGCGCTTCAGGAAGCGCTCGAACTGGATGCAAAGACCGGTGAGGTGACCCGTCTGGTACGTGGGTCGGGTCAGGCTATGGAAAAACAAAAACAACTGCTTTCGGTCATGCAAGACGATTTAGTCGATGTACGGATGTTGCCGCTTCAGGAAATTCTCGATCGCTTCACCTTGGTGTTGCGTCAGCTTTCACGGCTTCAGGGCAAGACGGTCAATCTAGAAATTCGTGGCGGTGAGCTGGCGATCGAGCAGGGGGTCGCCCAGCGGCTTTACGATCCGCTCCTGCACTTGGTGCGCAATGCGTTTGATCACGGGATCGAAGATGCTGACACGCGCCGCAGTCTGGGTAAACCGGAGGTGGGGACGATCGAGATTCGTGCCTATAACCAAGGGACACAAACGACGATCGAGGTGCGTGATGATGGGCGCGGTTTGAATGTTGATCACATTCGTCGTAAAGCCGTGGAGAAAAAATTCTTAACCCAGGAACAAGCCGATCGGCTGATTTCCTCTGATCGCCTCGATATTTTGTTCGAGTCGGGATTTTCGACCGCTGCCAAGGTGAGCGAAATCTCCGGGCGTGGTGTCGGGCTTGATGTGGTTCGGACGCAAATTCAAAACCTGAAGGGGTCGATTTCTGTCCAGTCTGAACTGGGGGGCGGCACGATCTTTTCGCTGCGTATTCCGTTATCGCTGACGATCGCCAAGCTGCTGGTCGTCCAAGCCGGTGGTTCCGCCTATGCCTTGTTACTGGACGCGATCGAAAAAATCGTCATGCCCCTACCGGGACAAACCCGCCTGTTTGAGAACAGTAAAGTGTTGCAAATTGGTGAAGGGGACGAAAAAACGATGGTCTCCGTGCGCCAACTCGCTGACCTGATGCATTACACCTCCTCTCTCGTGTCCAGCACCGCCGAACCGACCAAAGGCGTGATGTCGATTTCGCGCGATGTCTCCGCCCCGATTCTGTTGTTGCGCCACAACAATAAATATCTGGGCATGGAGGTTGATCACATCATCGGTGAGCAAGAGCTGGTGATTCGTCCCCTTGGCGCTGCGATCGCCCCGCCCAATTATGTCTACGGCTGTAGCATTCTCAGTGATAGCCGTCTGTGTCTGGTGATCGACGGTGGCGAGATGATCGATCGCGCCCTAACGCCCCTGCGATCGGCATCGCCGAGTGTGACCACCTTTGCCTCCTACGCCATCAACGCCCCCGCTTGTGATTTACCCGCCGCCAGCCGAACCAATACCCTAACGTTAAACAAACAGCCACCCATCTCAAGTCTCGACCCTAGCCCGCCCGCCACAGAACAACCCCAGCCGCACGATAATGCCCATCTGCTGCTAATCATCGATGACTCGATCAACCTGCGGCATACCCTCTCGCTCACCCTGCAAAAAGCAGGCTACAGAGTGGTACAGGCACGGGATGGCGTCGAAGCCATCGAGCAACTGGAACAAACCCCCGCGATCGAGCTGATTCTTTGCGATGTGGAAATGCCGCGCATGAATGGGTTTGAATTTCTTGGAACGTACCGTCAAAAACCGGAACTCGGTAAAGTCCCGGTGATTACGCTCACGTCCCATAGCAGTCAAAAATACCGCCAGATTGCCAGCAGTCTCGGTGCCTCGGCCTACCTAACGAAACCCTACTCCGAATCCGAGCTACTCTCCACCGTGTCCGGTTTGCTTGCCCCATCCACAGCAACGTAAACAGATGCATCCCCACCCGTTCACGTCAATTCTCAGCCAATATCAAGATAACTTAACGCCGATCGGGTGTTGCGATCGCTAGCATAGGGGCATTTCTCTGTTGTTGTTTGGCTTGAGTGCCGTACGTATTATGAAACGCTTACTTCTGGCTTCGCTGTTCACCGCGATCGGCTGTGCCATCAGTCCCGCCACCCATGCCGCCCCGATTTTCAGCCCCGATCGCCACGCCGATCTCCACGCCCAGATCTACCTAGGCGATACACCGATGGCGACCACCTACGGACGCGGAACCGTGACCGCTCCGGCAGATACCGCCACGCTGAATTACACCTTCAGCCGCTACGACTATTCCTATGGCTACTCTGATCCGAGCGCAACCGCCGAAGTGAGTAACTTTTCCCTCGACGATCGTGATCAGATTCTGGCCTTCTTTGTCGCCCAAGGCATCCCCCCAGAGCAGATCGATCTCGATCTCAATCCCTACGATTTATACGTCACCCTTGAGATTAGCAATCCCGATCAAGCCTCGCTCCTGGCTCTAGAGGATGCCACCCGTCAGTTCACGGAAGCCGACGGCTCCTTCTATTTCACCAATAGTTACAGCACATGCAGCATCGAGGAGTTCACCCCCCTCGAAATGGAGGCACGACTCAAGGCGATCGCCGATTCTCGAGCGCGTATTGATGCAATGGCGAGTGCCGTTGGGGCGCGGGTCGGATCGATCCTGTCGATGATCGAGGTTCATGGGTATATGACCACCTCATCGTCCTGCAATGCGCCGGATGGGGGAATCGGCGTACCGGAAGTGACGATCGAGCTGGGCGTCATGACGAGCTTTGAGCTGATCAATTAGGAATCATCACTCGGGCTGAACAATTCAGATCACGGGTCGGATTGATTACGATTAAACGTGCCAACGGTGCGAACTCTCGATCGCAAAGGTTGAGAGAGTTGTATTCTTCGTTAACACGCTGCTAACCCTTGCTCATCACTCCCTTCAGTCATGTCCGATCCACTTCGCCTGTCTGTCCGCCGTCGTTTTTCATTGGTTATTGTCAGTGCCGCGATCGCTGCAGCGACTGGCGTTTCCCCCGCCAGCTTCGCTCATAACGTCGAAACTGATGGTGATGTGGGCGCAACCTTTCACCTCGAACCGGATCACAACCCCAAGTCCGGTGAACCTGCGACGATTTGGTTTGCCCTAACCCGTGAAGGGGGCGAGGCGATCCCGCTGAGTGACTGCGATTGCACGTTGTCGATCGTCAATACCCAAGACGAGAGCCAAACGATCGACGTGCCGACCTTAACGGCGATCGACGTGGAAACCTATACCGATATTCCTAGCGCTGAGGTGGTGTTTCCCGAGGCCGGACTCTACGCCGTCAAACTCAGCGGAATACCCAGCGCGATCGCAGCGGAACCGTTTGAGGCGTTTGAGCTAAGTTATGAAGTGACGGCGCAACCGGGCGCAGCAGGGGACGCCGCCGATAAGACTGCCGATAAGACCACCGAGGAATCTCCAGCACCCACCGCCGCCGAGGACACGGATCAAGCCAACACAATGCAACCCAATCCCGTCGTGGATTCCTGGGTGTGGTTGGTGGTTTCGCTATTGATGTTGGGAGCTGGGGGCGTCCTCGGTATGATCCTGTTGGGTCGCTTTGTTCTCGGAGTTATCCAAAAGCGTCGGGGACGATCGCCACGCCAATCCAACCCCAGTACACCCGGTTCAACCGCCGCTGCAAAACCAACCGATTCATCTCCCACCTCAGCTCCGATCGGCACGTCCGCCAGCAACACCTCAGCGACCACCCCAACGACCACCGATCCACAGCCCAACCCTACGGCCACGACCTCAGCGATCGCTGCTGAAGCCCAAACCGCCCCGGAGCCATCCACCGCTTCTCAGGCATCAGATACCGTAAATTCAGCCGATTCAACGAATTCAAAGACCTCAGCCGATTCTACAAACCCAACCGACGCCATTGCCTCGATCAAAGATTGGGATTAAAAGACTGGGATGAGTCGCTATCGGCTCATCTCCAGCATCTTTTGAATTGGAGCCAACGCCGCTACCCGGATGTCCTCCGGCAGCGTGATCTCCGGCTGACGGTTGACCATGGCATCACGCAGTTTTTCCAGCGTATTGAGGCGCATGTGCGGGCATTCGTTACAGGCGCAGTTACCCTCCGGTGGTGCGGGGATAAATATTTTCGCGGGCATTGCTTTTTCCATCTGGTGAATGATGCCCGGTTCGGTGGCAACGATGAACGCTTGACGATCGCTGACCTGAGCGCGTTTGAGCAGTGCCGTCGTCGAACCAATAAAGTCCGCGTGTGCCAACACGGGCAGCTCACATTCTGGATGCGCCAGCACTTCCGCCTCGGGGTGTTGCACCTTGAGCTGCACCAGCTTTTTCTCCGAGAAAATCTCGTGAACGATGCAGCTTCCATCCCACAGGATTAACTCCCGTCCGGTTTGCTCCATGACGTAGCGCCCGAGGTTGCGATCGGGCGCAAAGATAATCGGCTGATCGGCGGGAAGCTGATTGACGAGATCGACGGCATTGGAGCTGGTGCAAATCACGTCGCTTAAGGCTTTGATGGCGGCGGTGCAGTTGATGTAGGAAACGACGATCGCGCCGGGATGCTGCGCTTTGAAGCGGGCGAATGCATCCGGCGGACAGCTATCGGCCAGCGAGCAGCCCGCATCGAGATCGGGCAATAAAACGAGCTTGTCCGGATTGAGAATCTTCGCGGTTTCCGCCATGAAGTGAACCCCAGCGAAGACGATCACGTCCGCGTCGGTTTCGGCGGCTTGACGCGCGAGGCCGAGGGAGTCGCCGATGTAGTCGGCGGCGTCCTGGATGTCGGCGTCTTGGTAGTAGTGCGCCAGAACGATCGCATTCAGGTCGCGTTTTAGCTCGTCGATTTCGGCGAACAGGTCACGGGCGATCGGGGTAGAGGCGGGGCGGGTGGCGGTTGTAAACACGATGGTACGGACGGCTGAAGCGTCGTCGGATCTGGGCGGAAGCAAACAAATGGAAAGACAAACTGGAGGCAAGAACGACCGATCAAACATCACTCAAGTTGGCGTGATGCGGCATGATTCGACGTGATTATCGGCGTGATCGAATTATAGTAGATTTCACCAAAATAGAACGTCAGGCGATCGAGTACGGATATCCCGCGCCCGCAAGCCGAGCGGCACAGCCCCGAAGCTACCCCGACTCCTTTAAAATGGTCTGCGACAGTCAAGCGAAAGTTTTGATGTTGTACCGTTGGAGGCGCTGCGCTGTGGTGCAGGCATTCAACCCGATCGACTCAGGAGAGGACATGGTTAGCCTAGAACAGGTCAAGCAATTAATCGATCGCGAACTCGACGCCACTCACGTCGAAGTCCGCGACCTTACCGGCGGTGGCGATCACCTAGAAGCGATCGTTGTCTCGCCACAATTTGAAGGGCTGAATTTAGTCAAACAGCATCAGCTTGTGTACGGTGCGCTCAAAACTGAGCTGGCCTCAGAAGCGATCCACGCCCTCGCACTCAAGACCTACACGCCCGACAGATGGCAGACGGCCAGCCGCGTTTAGGCAAATCGGCCTCGCCTCTGTCGCTTGTTTGCTTTCGTTGAACCCTACCCACTCCCTTAAACTCAAATCATGACCCCTGAACTTCAAGCCAAACTCGACAAATTGGTCAACGACAATAAAGTTTTTGTCTTCATGAAAGGCTCCAAACTGATGCCCCAGTGTGGCTTCTCGAACAACATGGTGCAAATTCTCAGCACACTTGGCGTTCCGTTTGAGACGTTCGATGTGTTGTCTGACCCGGAAGTGCGCCAAGGCATTAAGGAGTATTCCAACTGGCCGACGATTCCGCAGCTTTATGTGGATGGTCAGCTTGTTGGCGGATCGGATATTGCGATCGAGATGTACAACAACGGCGAGCTGCAACAGATGCTCGAAGTCGCGCTAGCGTCCTAAGCCCGCCCAGATCTGCGCCTCGCAGTCCAGCAGTCTAAGCCGTAGCAGGAAACAGGAAAGTTCGGACACCCGTAGCGTAGGCGTCTCGCTGCCCCGGATTTGTAGGCTAGCAGCCTGCGCTACGAAGGTAATTCCATCTGAGCGGGCGATTTTTATCTTTAGCAGCCGAAATCACCCGCTCTTAATTTTTGATTTATTGTTAAGCTTTGTAACATCAACGTTTTTCATCCCCCTATCCGCATGAATCCAGAACCTCTCGTTCTTGCCCCCGTATACGTCGTCGTTCTGGCGAGTACGTTCTTTGCGATCGTCTCAGGCATCATCTTCAAAGACATGCTGGAATATCGCCTCGAAGTCTGGAAAACCGATGATACGGAACAGGTGAACTACAAAACGCCGCAAATCAAACTCAGCTATTTCGGAATTTGCCTCTTCTCGACGATTTGTATGGGATCGAGCCTTTCGACGTTTGGTTTTCCCAACTGGATGGCCTACGGTGCAGCCTTGCCGATCGTCGGTCTGACCGGTCTCTTGATGTGGCTTCAGCTTGGATCGATGCTGAAACTGATGGTGCAAAGCGGATCGGCGGCCTTTGATTTGGAGTAGACGTGTCTTTTGAGCGGTGGTTGCACTTGAGCGCTGGCCTCATTGAGCGAGCGCTCAAGTGCAACCACACGACACAGGATTAAGGTTCGCGTCCGGGGCAGAAGCGGCGATTGTCGAAGGCGATCGGGCAACGTCGGCCATTGAGGCGTTGTTGCGTTGGGCGAAGTTGGAGTTCGGCGCAATCGTGTTGCCATTGATCGATGTATCGGTCAGATCCGTAGTGCTGTCGATCAGTGCGCCGCGAAACGTGGCGTTATTGAGATTCGCGCCGCTCAGATTCGCGCCGCGCAGATCCGCATAGATAAAATCGGTGTTGGTGAGATTGGCTTCGCTAAGGTCGGCATTGCGGAGATCGGCGCAGGTGAAATAGGAGCCGGTGAGGTCAAGACCAGACAGGCTGGCCTCTCGAAAGTCTGAGCTGCGTAGGCGTGAGTTGTGGTAGAACTCCGCGTCATCATCTGGGGTCGGTGGAAAACGATAGTCCCGAAAATCACAGGATTGGCAAATATTGGTTTCGCCACGATTGAAGGCGTCGAAGTCGCTGCTCATTTGCTTGCCGAGGTCATGACCGATCGGCGCGGCGATCGCAGATAACGGGAGGGCGATGATCGTCGCGATCGCACCGATCGCAGAGGCTAGAGAACGAGTCGTCATAGTCATGTTCGATGTCGTGGTCAATGTCATATTCGTCACACTCAATAGGTTGAAATTCAATTCAACAGAATCGATCGGAGCGAGCTTGAGGCCGGATCTTGCTCTGTGGTGCATCACTCTAGCTTAAACGTCGGTCGAGACTTTGACCGAGCGATGAGCCGCTCTAAAAACTGCTTCATTCTGCTGATCCAAACGGCCAGATTTGTGCGATCGCATCGCCTCTGAAAACCAAGGGTGTGCCGGTCGCTCGTCTTGACGTCGCAATTTCAACCAATACTCACGGAAACTTGACATACTGTTAAGTTGGTCGAAGCAGCGTGAAGTATTCCGATCGCACTCGTGGGGAATGCTTCACCTGTGTCCTGTGTCCTCCCCATCGCCCGCGCTCCTGCATGAAACACGAGACCCGTTCCCCTTTCGATACCTCCCGCACGCGCACACTGTATCGCGCACGGCAGTGGTCGAAGTGGCTATCTCCCGGCCTCTCGGTCAAGCGCTGGCTGCTGATCAGTCTGGCCGGGTTAATCACGATCAGTATGGGGTTGGCGATTTGGACAAAGCTGACGCCGGTTTATTACATTCTCGAATTCATCAAAGTCGTTCTACTCAATCTCACCACCTGGATTCCGAACTATATCAGCGGCCCGGTGGTGATCTTGACCGGTCTGGGGTTGATGCTGTGGGGACAAATTCGCACGATGGGATCAATCCAGGATGCGCTTGATCCCGATGGGGATGGCGAACTGGTCGATGCGTTGATCGATCGATCGCGCCTGCTGCGGGGGCCGAAGATTGTGGCGATCGGGGGTGGCACAGGGTTATCGACATTGCTGCGCGGTTTGAAGGTCTATAGCTCGAATATCACCGCGATCGTCACCGTGGCGGATGATGGCGGCTCGTCCGGACGGTTGCGTCGCGAAATTGGCGGCATTCCACCGGGCGATATTCGCAACTGTATCGCCGCGCTGGCCGACGAAGAGAAACTGATTACAGAGCTGTTTCAGTATCGCTTTGAAGCTGGGGAAGGCTTAAGCGGTCATAGTTTCGGGAATTTATTTTTAACGGCGATGACGGCGGTGACGGGGGATATTGAACGATCGATCGCGGCGTGTTCCAAAGTGCTGGCGGTGCGCGGCCAGGTGCTTCCGGCAACCCTGGAAGATGTCACCCTGTGGGCGGATCTCAAAGATGGCAGGCGGATTGAGGGCGAATCGAACATCACCGAAGCCCGAGGTCAGATCGTGCGCGTGGGTTGCAGACCCGCGAACCCCCCGGCGTTGCCGCGAGTCCTCACAGCGATCGCCGAGGCGGACGCGATCGTGATTGGCCCTGGTAGCCTCTACACCAGTATTATTCCGAATTTGCTAGTTCCAGAGATTGCCCAAGCCATTGATCTCAGTTCTGCGCTTAAAGTGTATGTCTGCAACATCATGACCGAACCGGGCGAAACTGACGGCTACAGCGTTGCCGACCACGTGCGAGCGATCGATTGCGCCACGGGCGATCGCGCCCTCTTTGATACCGTGATTGTGCAGCGCAAAGCCCCCTCCAGCAAAGCGTTGATTCGCTATGCCCAGCGTGAATCTCATCCGGTCGATATCGATCGTGATGCACTGGCCGCTTTAGGCCGCACCGTGGTCGCCGCACCGATTATGTCCGAAGACCGCCTGACGGGCGCAGTGCGCCACAATTCAAAACGCCTTGGGCGGCTGATTGTTCGCTGGTACGATCACGAGCGCAATGCTCGACTGGAACGGCGAGATCCTCCCGCTCGTTGATCGACGATCTTAGGCGTGCTGCCGTACGCCCCTACTGTGTGTGAATCTGTGCGTGAATCTGCTCGTAAAACTTCCTAATTCTGTGTTTTCCGTCCTTTTGCTCGTGTTCTGGACGGCCATCGGTTTGGCCTTTCGGATGATTGATCTCACCGCACTGCCACCGTGGACGGACGAATGTGCCACGATCGCCTTTAGTGCTGGACATGGGTTTCGGGCTGTACCCACCGATCAGCTCATTACCACCGCAGAACTGACCGCGCCGCTGTGGTTTGACCCGAGTTCCAGCGCCCGTGATGTTTGGCATTTTCTCCGCACCGAAAGCACTCATCCCCCCCTCTATTTCTTTCTGGCGCATTACTGGATGCGGCTGTGGTCGCCAGTGGCGGGGTTTAGTTGGGAGTCGCGCGAGGCGTTGCTGTGGCTGGCACGATCGCTTCCGGCACTGCTCGGGGTGGCGAGCATCCCGGCGATGTTTGGGCTGGCACGGCTGGCCTGGGGTCGCAGCGTTGGCGCGATCGCGATCGCCCAACTCGCGGCGGCACTGATGGCTATTTCCCCCTTCGCCATTTCCCTCGCCCGCGAAGCCCGACATTACACCCTCGTCTTGCTCTTCGTCATCGGCTCGATCGCCTGCACGATCGCGATCGTCCGTCACCTCGCCACTCAGACCTTACCCACGCTTGCCTCCAACCGCCGACACCCCTCCTCCCCTTACACCATTGCCTTCATCTGGGGACTAATCAACGCTTGCGGTATGGCGACCCACTACTTTTTTGGGCTGACCCTGGCGATCGAGGCCGCTACGGTGTTCAGTGCGATCGGCTGGTGGGGTGTGATTGAGCGGCGGTGGTTGGGGCGATCGGGTTGGAGTGTACTGATTACGGCGGCCATTCCCACGATCATCGGTGTGATCGTCTGGATTCCGGCATGGCAGAGTCTCGGTGATAATACCCTGACCGATTGGGTCTACGACGGTACACCGGGATGGGATGCGATCTTTCGCCTCCTGAGCTGGCTAACGGCGATGTTTTTCGCCCTGCCTACCGATGATCTCAGCTTGTCGCTGGGCTGGGTGATTGCCAATGGGCTAGTGTTATTGGCGTTATTTTTAGCACTGGTGCGTTGGGTCTCGATCAGTGTATCGGCGATGGTGGCATCACGTTCCTGGCGCTCCCGCAGTGCGATCGCGCCGATCGCGCCGATCGCTCCAATTACTCGGATCGCCCTAGGAACAATTCTCGGCCTTGTCGGTTTTGGCCTTGCGGCCATCCTGACGCTTACCTTTGGCTTTCAAAGCGATC
Source organism: Coleofasciculaceae cyanobacterium RL_1_1 (assembly GCA_012033105.1). GTDB lineage: Bacteria > Cyanobacteriota > Cyanobacteriia > Cyanobacteriales > Geitlerinemataceae > RDYZ01. The sequence continues at coordinate 4,730 of JAAUPN010000049.1, read as the reverse complement.
TCACCCTGGCGATTCGCTTTAGCTATCCCTATTTCCCCGCGCTTGTGTTACTGGTGTCGATCGGGCTGGGGCAGTTCTGGCAACGGGGGATCTGGCAGCCGATCGCGATCGTCCTCATCGCAGGCGTTGTCGGTGCAACCACCACCATGTTCGACCTCACCTATCTCCAACACCATCGCCCCGATCACATGGCCGACGTGATCGCCGATCGCGCTGAACTGCCGGTTGTCCTTGCCACCCGCCACAAACACCACGGCCAAACTGGACGCTTGATCGGCGTGGCCTGGGAGTTGGGACGCCTCGCCGATCAGGGTCAAACTTCGCTGAACTTTGACGACCCCAAGACTGCTAACGTACGCTATATCCTCGCTCGCTACGTCGATCACAACGAGATCGATCCGTCACCACCACCAACATCACCCACACAAACCTCGGGCGAAACCCTACGCCAGGTCGTCCTCGCTCGATCCACCGCGATCGAAGTCTGGCCGCTCAACTTCCGCGCGACGATCGATTGGGATGGAACCGGCTGTGAGGTCGATCCACGCGATCGGCCAGATGTTCGCGAATATGACTACCGGCGGTTTATCTGTCCCAGTGGCCGCCGCTAACACAAGGATCAATAGAACTCGCAATCAAGCCATGATCACGATCAAGATAATGTGTGATTGATCGCACACAAAATTCGCGTAAAAATCACCGAGAAGTTGAGACAAATCACCGAAACTTAGGCAGGGTTGAACCTCTCTCCCATCAACCGACTCACATGGCAACCGTGATGTCCGTCCCTGATTCTCCACTGCTATTACCTGGCGCACTCGGTGAAATTTTAGTTGCCGCTCAAACGACTGGCACGCTGTCTTTAGCTGATCGTCATGGTCTCCAAGCTGCCATTCTTGATCCCTCTCTAACTGAAGAAGAACGCCGAGCTGTTGATCGGCTGCTGCGATCGATTAGCCGTGGCAAGATACGCATCTGTGATGAAGTTTCGACACTTTCAAGCTAATGATGCGGTGGCGGCACGGTTACAGTTCCGGTCAACGCCTCGACGCCAAAGATTCCGATCCGTTCTCGCGAACCGAAACCTCACGAAACCGCTAAGTTACTGTGATCACCGCGACCCGTAATGGTCGTAACCCTCTAAAACTGAAGACCGACACCGCCCTGAAGCGAAACGGCAGCCGCATTGCGATCGCGAAAGGCATCAAACGCCACGATCGCATTCCCAAAAATCGCCAGATTATTGTCCGACAACATGTGATCAACCCCGGACTGAATCGCAAAAGCCGTCTGATCACCAAGCACAGAATTATTCCCCGCAAAGGAAACACCCGCACCGACATAGACATCGGTTTGCCAGTTCAGCGGAATATCGTAGGAGACCGTGGGCGCAAAGGCGAAACCGTCACCGATGAACGCCTGGGCGCGTAAGGAGATCGGCAGTTCGAGAATGTTGTAGCGGAAGGCGACCACTCCGGCGATTTCGGTTTCGTCGCCAAACCCAAGGCTAGTTCCGACCCCGACATAGCTACCGTAGGCGGCTTGAGCGATCGCAGTTGGGGCGTGGCTGACGGTAGCAGTGACGATCGTAAGGGCGATCGCGGCGTGTCCAAGACCGGTTAGCGGTGTGGAGGCGAGGGAGCGACGCAGGGGGGAAAAGCGCATGAACTCAGGATGTCGCGTAATGGGCTGTAACAAAACTAGCTTGATCGTACCAAACGCGAGAAGGGGATCGCGATGGCGATCCCCTAAGATTTGATGGATTGGGGAATTGAGCTTTAGCCAGGGTTGCGATCGCCAAAGCCCAATCCGGTCGTCTGATCTTCAAGATATTCAAGTCCGTCTCAATTGGTAGGCATGACCTACACATCATAGATTCGGGCTTCCGGAGCGTCTGGATTCTCCTGACAGTAGATTTGAAACGCGGTGACTTGCTCGATACGACGGTCGGCTTTCATCGCCAAAATTTCCTCCACCGCATCCCAGGCCGCCGCCGTAGCCGGTGTACAGGGACCGTAGAGTGCCGTCAAACGGCGGGCGTGTTCACGGGACGCGCGGAGTTCACTGTCCACCAAACGGCGGCGAGCCAACGGGCGTTGGGGGGTCACGTCGATCGTGTTCGTGGTGGCGGTGGAAGCTTGAGGAAAGATGCGAGTGATAGACATGGTTGGCGCTCTCGGTTTCGAGAGGTGTTCTTGTTGTTCATACACTAAACTGATGTTTGCACCAAAGTAAAATAAAATAAACTTATACAAATGTATCGTGTAGAGCTGATGATGAGGGGCGGGTGAAGGAGCTGATCAACAGCTCATACGAAATCTGGTTATCAGAAGAATGGGTCTAAAACCCCGTCCTGACTTCGACAAGCTCAGTCCAAGTCTAGGACGGCTTTGCAGAAAAGACTGTAAAGTAAAGATGGTCAATAACCCACCCGCGACGTAGACGTAACAGACAGCCAAACGTGTCGCGCCACTCGTTTTTGCCTGAATTAATCTTTCACGACTCTTCATCTTCCAGTGCTGCAATGCCCGACTCTGCAAGCCACTCGACCCCGACCCTTGAAACAAGCCTTGCGGCCTCCAGGGTCGATCCTCAGTTTTATACCTGGAATGGTCATCGCTGCGCCTACGAAGTTCACCAGCCGGATCAGCCGGATCAGTCTAGCGGCACGCCGATCGTCACGTTACATCCGATCGGTGTCGGTCTTTGCCGACGCTTTTGGGATCGTCTGACGGCGGAATGGCGCGATCGGGGTTACCGCAATCCGCTTTACCATCCCGATCTCCTCGGCAACGGTGATAGCGCCTTGCCCTGTTTGCCCTACACACCCCAGAACTGGGCCGCGCAAATCAGCCATTTCATCCAAACCCAGATCGGCCAGCCCGTTATTTTGTTGGTTCAAGGCGCGTCCTTTCCGATCGCGATCGAACTCGCCAAAGCCAGCCCAGACCAAATCGCTGCGATCGTCCTGTCCGGCCCGCCCTCGTGGGGCGTCATGACCCAACCGGGGAACGAAACCCAGCAAGATTTAAGCTGGAAATTCTTCTTCAATACAGTTCTCGGAGATTGGTTTTACCGCTACGCCCGCACCGAACGTTTTTTAACTTCATTTTCGATCAAGCAATTGTTTGACTCCAGCGAAGATGTCGATCGGGAATGGCTCTCAACCCTCCGCACCCATTCGCGGGATATGAACACGCGTCATGCAGTTTTCGCATTTTTAGCTGGATTTTGGCGACGCGACTACAGCGACGATCTGAGCAACCTACAGCCGCCCGTTTGCGCCATCTTTGGCGAACAAGCCTCCAGCATCAGCAAACGCGGCAAAACCGACCCCGCCGCCAAACGGATGGCTGACTATCTCGCCCATATTCCCCGCGCTGAAGGTCAGATCGTCCCCGGTCGCAACGTCTTACCCTACGAATCTACGACTGAATTTGTCTCCGTCATGGCAGATTTTTTGCAGCGTCAAGCCCTGATTATAACGAACCGCTAGCTTTGCGTTATCGTCTCGGTTCGTTCATACATTAGCCAATCTTTCACCAATCTTAAAAAGTGATGCCCTATGGATGGCCAAGAGCTACCGATCGGACAATCGGCAGCGATCGCTTTGCTCGAAGCAGCGATCGCCAGGAATCGCGTAGCCCCGGCCTACCTATTTGCCGGAACCGAAGGCATCGGGCGAGCCATGACCGCTCGCTATTTCGCGCGGCGTTTATTGGGCGATCGTCACCAGCTCGTTAACCATCCCGATCTGCTCTGGGTTGAGCCGACCTATCTGCACAACGGCCAGCTTTACACCATCGCCGAAGCCGAGGACAAAGGACTTAAGCGTAAAACGTCGCCACAAATCCGCTTAGAACAGGTGCGGGCGATCGCCCGTTTTCTCAGCAAACCACCCCTCGAAGCGAACCAAAGCCTCGTCATCATCCAACACGCCGAAACCATGGGCGAGGGAGCCGCCAACGGTTTGCTCAAAACCCTCGAAGAACCCGGACGCGCCACCTTAATTTTGATTGCTCCGTCTACCGAATCACTCCTCCCCACCCTGATTTCCCGCTGTCAGCGCATCCCGTTCTATCGTCTCTCGCCCAGCGATCTTGCCCAAGTCCTTGAAACTCGCGGTCATGGCGAGATTTTGCAGCGCCCCGCGATTATTGCCGCCGCCCAAGGCAGTCCCGGAGCCGCGATCACTTCTTGGGAACAGCTCCAAGCGATCCCCGCCGAATTGGTCGATCGCGCCTCGCAAATCCCCACCACCCTACGCGCCGCCCTCGATCTAGCCCGCGACATCACCAAAACCCTCGATCCCCCCGACCAACTCTGGCTGATCGACTACCTACAAAATGCCTATTGGCAAACCCGAGGTATGGCCGCCCAAGCCGCGATCGAGCGACTCGAACAGGCACGGAAACAGATTCGTGCCTTTGTTCAGCCCCGCCTAGTTTGGGAAGTCGCGCTGATGGACTTGGTGCGATCGATACGCTAGCCCACATCGCACTCAGCATCGGCTCTCAGTTGTTTCTAGCGATCCCACCTCAATTAGAAACAGAAACATAACGAGCCATTATGAGAGTCATTACCAGAGAGTATCCTCAGTATTCTTTACAAAGCGTTACAAAGGGATTAAGGTGTAACCATACATTCCAAACGCAAACGTTTTGGCAAGTCGTAAAACACGATCAAACAAAACAACCGCAATCCTTCAATCATGACAACCACCCTTCAAC
>JAAUPN010000222.1 GCA_012033105.1 Coleofasciculaceae cyanobacterium RL_1_1 | reverse complement strand
GATGCCCTGAGTTTGCCGAAGGGGATTTAGGGTGAGGGTGACACAAATGGGATGCTCCCAATTTCTAAATAGATTTAAAGCGTAAACGTTATCTCTTTCGGTATAGCACTTGGGGAATTATTCAGGGTAATACCAAGAGTGAGAAGTAGATCAAGCTAATTCATGGATGTTATACGTAACACAAGCTTCTAGCTTGTCTGCAACCAGGATGGTTGAGTTACGTAGTTTAAGTCGCTTTATTTTCTTGGGCTACTTAGATACCGGACAGAGAATCGGGAAATGTATGATGGCGACGCTCTGGAATCTCTCTGTAATGATTGGATTTCTTGTGAGCTTGGGTCGTACGCTGCTTGTGCTTGCGGTAACCGAGTTTTTCTAGGCAACGCACCATTGTGGTGCGGCTGATACTGACTCCTGTACGCTGTTCAAGTTGCTGACAAAACTGAGCCAGCGTGTTGTCAGGTTGCTCATGAACCAATACCTCAAGTTGTTTGAGATCGGCGGGGGAGAGAAGTGATTTACGCCCAGGACGGGGAGCGGGATCGACGCCGCCAGTATTACGATAGCGCCGTAATAAGGTGGTAATAAAGTTGAGACTTACGTTAAATCGAGCCGCTAGCTGTCGCTGGGATATCTGTTCTTTTTCATAAATTTCGATGAGTTTTCGGCGTAAGTCGTTGGAATATGCCTTCACTGCGTTTTCTGCCTATTGACTTCAGTTCCATACTATCACTCATAACTTCGGAATTCTTGGCAATCTCCCAGATCGTAATTTCTCTGAAGTCGGCAATCAGGTTCAATGATCGCAACAGTTCTGCACAGGGATCAATCCCATTAGGAACGGATGGGAGCATGAGTTTTATCGTGGTTCACACTCCTGTATCGGGAGATTTAGAATTAAGAAGTTGACTTAAGCCATCATATGAAGATGAAGCCGCAATTCTCCCAGTATAAATGCTATTCGTGTTTGATAAAATCACGAATTAAATTGTGTTTTTTTATCTGAGATTTTCATCACTAAAGTTATAAATCTTAGAGATTTAGCGTGTGAGCAATCGTCTCATCATCGCCGCGAAAGCCAACCATCAAAGCCCGATCGCCTTGGACAAATAGCGGACGCTTCAGCAACATCGGCTCACGCGAAAATTCTACAACCCAGCGGGCATCATCCCACTGCGATCGCGATGCGTCGAGGCCGCGATAGGCTTGACCCGATGTATTCCGCATCGCCTTACTACCTAAGGCTTGCACCCATTGGCCGATCTCCTCTGCTGTGGGTGGAGATTGGCGCGTATCGATAAATGTGTAGGTTATGCCGCGATCGTCGAGCCAACGTAGCGCCCGCTTGCAGGTGCTACAGGTTGGGATGCCATAAACAGAGAGAGCGCCCGTAGACATAGTAGGAATCGAGATCAAGGAAAAAGTATACAGAAATACAGAAATTAGCTGTGTTGTCAACACATGTGACAGCGACGGAACTGAGAGTGTTCTAGGGTTAACAAAAAAGAGGAGTATTGTTGGCAATACCCCTCTCTCTGATTGGGTTAGATCCAAATAAAATGGACGAAAAGCCAGTGTCTTACAGTGTCTTACAGTACTTGAGCCCGCAACCAAGCGACAGGTAAACACATCGCTTTCCGAAAACCAGAAACGTAGGCTCGACGGCTAAATACGTCGTAGTTGTTACGCTCGATTTCATTCAAAATTTGGCTGTAGAGAATCGAGGCAGTCCAGACTGGCCAACGTGCATCGATATGCAAGTCGCGAATCCCGCACTCTGCTTCGACGTAGTATTGACGCGCTCGATTGATCTGAAACTGCATGAGCTGTGACCACCGTTGGTCGAGGGTTCCCGCCATCAGGTCTACTTCAGAGTAGCCAAAGCGATCAAGATCTTCCATCGGCAAATAAATTCGCCCGCGATGGCGGTCTTCGCCGACATCACGCAGGATATTCGTCAATTGATTGGCAATACCGAGCGCGACGGCTTCGTCGATCGGCGATTTACGGGGCTGCTCTGGCGACCACGGTGCTTGCGTATTGGGAGGCTCGCTGCCCATCACGGCTTCCGACATCAGGCCAACGGTTCCGGCTACGCGGTAACAGTAAAGCTTGAGATCCTCGAAGGTTTCGTAACGGTTACGGCGCAAGTCCATCCGCTGTCCGGCGATCATGTCGCGGAATGGCTCGATTTTGAGCGGGAACCGTTCGATCGTGTCGGCGAGTGCGACATCGAAGCGATCGCGCGGGCGACCGGCGAAGATGTCTTCGAGCTGGCGTTCCCATTCATCGAGTGTCGCCAGCGTCGTCGTCGCGGCTTTGGGGCCATCGACCAGCTCGTCGGTACGGCGACACCAGACGTAGATTGCCCAGATCGCACGACGCTTTTCCGGAGCCATCAAGCGTGTCCCGAGATAAAACGTTTTCGAGTACTCCGCCGTAATCTGACGACACTCCTCGTAGGCATCCTCGATCGAGGTCATGGGAAGCTGGGTTTGCGTCGGTAGATCAGGCAGTTGCAGCATTCGTTGCAGGCTCGGCTGTGGAATGTCCAGAGGGGGCGGCAAAGTCGTGACGCGAGGCTTTCACGTCCTCATCAATGACCTGCGCTGCTAGCTTACCAGAAAGCACAGCGCCTTCCATACTGCCAAGGTAGCGCTGCATGGTAAAGTCACCAGCCAGATAGAAATTGGTAATCGGGGTGCGCTGGTCGGGGCGATAAGCCTGGCGGCCTGGAGTAGCTTTGTAGACCGATCGCGGCGTCTTGACGACGTGGAATTTACGTAGTTTGGTCGGGTTGTCGCCCTCGAAGTGTTGGGGGAAGAGTTTTTCAGTTCTTCTAGGGTCGCGGCGACAATTTCGTCGTCGGATTTCGAGATCCAATCCTTTGCAGGAGCCAGAACCAATTCGAGCATTGATTTATCGGGATCGGCGTACTCTTTGCAGGTGACGCTCATGTCGGCGTAGACGCTCAGTAGGGGCGATCGTGAGAATAGCAGATGATCGATGTCAGTCAGCTTGCGATCGAACCACAGATGCACGTTGATCACTGGCACACCTTCGAGACCTTCCAGCTTTTTAAAGTGGTCGAGTTCTTTCCAGGGAGCGGGAACCATCGGTTTAAGCGGATCGACGGGCATGGCGGAAACGTAGAGATCCGCCTCGAAAATTTCATCCGGTGCGCCATCAAGACCACGCAACACGAAATGCTTGACCGTGCCGTCGTCGTTCAGTTCGATTTTTTCAGCGGCGCATTGAGGCGAACTTCACCGCCGCGATCGGTAATGTGTTCGACGATCGGCTCACACAGGCGTTCGGTCGGTGAACCGTCGAGAAAGGCCATTTTCGAGCCTTCTTTCTCTTGTAAAAAGCGGTTGAGCGCCGTCAGCAAGATGGTTGCGGAAATCTCGTCGGGATCAATGAAGTTCAGCGCCTTGGACATGGCGATAAACACTTCTTTTTCGACACGCTTGGGAATGTTGTTCACCTCCAGCCATTCCGAGAAGGAGTATTTATCCATCTCCTCGACGTATTTTTGGCCTTGGATCATCGCGGGCAGGAGGCCGATACCGAAGCGGATTTTTTCCGGCCAGGTGAGCATGTCGTTGTTGCGGAGGATCGCGACGACGCCGTTGATCGGAGCGGGAATGTCGGGAAAGTCGAACCGTGAGTAGGTTCCGGGTTTTTCCGGCTGGTTGAAGATCATCGTATGCTCTTTCCATTGCAGACGATCTTCGATGCCAAGTTCACCAAACAGTTGCAACATGTTCGGATACGCACCGAAGAAAATATGCAATCCAGTTTCGTACCAGTCGCCGTCTTCGTCTTTCCAGGCGGCGATTTTACCGCCTAAAACGTCCCGTCGTTCGAGGACGATCGGCGTGTGGCCGAGGTCGGCTAGATACTTCGCACAGGATAGACCGGCTAGTCCGGCACCCGCGATCGCTACTCGCATGAACGCTACACCTAAATTTCTTAAGATTTTTTACTGATGCCCATTATACGTTGCAATCCGTTACAAAACGAACTTCGGTCACGAAAGAGGTGACATCAAAGTTCGTTTTGCAGGATGGCTACGGACTAACTCTGGGGATGCGAGCCGGTTTTACTCTTTCATTCAGCGACGACTTCATCCGCCCTTAATTGGATGCTGGAATTTGGTTGCACAGGATGGCGTCAATAACACACTTGTTTTCATCGTCAAGAATCTGAACACCGCTATCGGCTAGCCATCCACAAAACACGACTAGTCCGACCAAAACAAAATACTTAACCCATAACGAGACTGGCTCTTTCGGTGGTGGTGGTTTTGGGGGTTCATAGTCAGCTACGACATATCGAGGTTGTCCGGATGGGGAATATCCCATGATGCTCACTCCTGATTGAGATAGTGCTGTGATGGCAGACTCGTGATTGCATGACGATCGGGAACTGTCGAAATTCTCAATTCCTCAATATTGGTGTTATCACCAAAAATTTACGTAATTTTCCGATACAGTTGCAGATACCGAGTTTAGTGATCGAGATCGATCGCGCTTTTGCAATAGATTTCAATCAACGGAACGCGAAATTTAAAGCCATCGCCTGTCATCTGAATAATCTCTCTCTGGAGTAACTTTTTACGGATGGGTCGATTGCTGGGCATCTCGACGCCGTTGAGGATTTCCGTCAGCACTTGGTGTTCGGGCAATCCGAGGGAAAGATTCCAGAATTCGCGGAAATATTCCTGGCCGCGATCGAGGGCGGGGAGGATTGCGGCGTTAACGAGGGTAGGTGTGACGACGGCGTTGGGGTTGGCGGCGTTGTGGTGTTTGCCGCGTCCGAGGCGGAGGTCGTTGAGCAGGGTAACGAGTTCGCCGCAGATTAGTTGGATCAGGTAGGGCTGACCGTGGGTGAGCTGCACGATCGTGGCGATCGCGTCGGGGCTGTACACGTCGTCGGGAAAGTCCGGCGTCGGGTTGACGATCAGGTCACGGGCTTCGGTGTCTCGTAGGTAGCTCAGGCGAATGGCTTGGGTTTCGATTAGGTAGTCGCTCCAATAGGGTTCGAGTTCGTCGGGGGTGTGGGAGCCGCTGAATAGGAGGCTCCAGTTGTCGGTGCGCTGCATGGTGTTACGCAGGAAGTGCAGCGGGGCGTGGGTTTGGGGCGCTGCTGATAAATTCGTCGAAGCGCTCGAATTCGTCGATGCACAGCAGGAGTTTTTTGCTGCGATGTTGTTGCCCGATCGCGTCGAACCATTGGCGCAGGGCGGCGAGGGGATCGAGTTTGATTTCGTCGCGATCGAGGCTGGGTAGGCTTAGATTGCGGGCGGTGCGGGCGGATTCGGTGATTTGGTCGTAGAAGCTGCTGGCGATGCCGTAGAGCGTGGTGGTTTCGGCGAACTGTTGGGCGTTGACGCGCAGGGGGATGAGGTCGGAGCCGACGCGATCGGGCAAGTATTTCAAGGTAGAGGTTTTACCGGTGCGGCGTTCGCCGTAGAGCAACAGGGCGGGGGGATTGTCGCTCAGGGCGATCGCTTCGATTTCGTTAAAGATGTCCTGGCGACCTTTGAAGCGGCCTGCGGAGCGGGTGGGGTCGAGGCTGTTTCCGACGATGTAGACGGCGGGGATTTCGCCGGTGCGTTTGGCTTCGTCGTGCCAGGTTTCGCGGGTTTGCTTGAGGATCGATCGCCAGTTATCGAGGCCGGGGGCGAATTGGGTGCGATCGCGCTGGGCAAGCTTTTTACGTTGTCTCGCAGTTGTTGGAGTTTGCCGATCGGAATTTTGAGCAGTTCGACTCGGCGATAGGGGGTGCTGGCTTCGCTGGCGGCGTTGATGTCTTGGGAGATGTCGCGCAGTTCGGGGAGGAGGTCGAGGATGGCGCGGGGTGGGTCGCCAATCCAGGCGAGGTCGTCGCGCAGGGCGATCAGGTCGCGGATGTCACGATGGTTGCGGATGGTGTTGGCGGTGATGCCGACGATCGCGCGATTGACTTCGGTTTGGCGGCGAGTGTAGCCGCTGAAGTAGGCCAAGCGATCGCGGGCGGCGTCGGGGTTTTGGTCGTAGGCTTCGATTAAAAACGCATCAAAAAACGGCAGTGGTAAATTTGTGACTTCATCGAAGTTAGGGGGGAGAAATTTTAAAAATTTTTCGGCTCGCTCCGCGAGGAGATTTAACCCCTGCATCCACACCACTTGCGGCAACCAAAAATAGATCCGAAATAGCCCAAGAAAATACGCAACCGTAAACGCCACGCCGACCGCCACGCCGACCGCCACGCCGAACGCCA
>JAAUPN010000221.1 GCA_012033105.1 Coleofasciculaceae cyanobacterium RL_1_1 | reverse complement strand
GGTTTACCCGCAGAGGTGACCTTGTTGGAGGTTTTGGCAACTGGGCGACCCCATCCCCCCATCGCTTTGGGTGCGTCGCAGGAGGTAGACCTGATTGAGCTCGCTCAGGATCGAGATCTGATCGATCGCCTGAGAAAGGTCTTCATAATGGTGTTGAGCCACGTCGCGGAGTGCTTGGTTATACTCACGCTGCACATGATCGAGCGAACCGAGTTCGAGCAAAGCGCGGGCAGCATCACTCTCCAGTGAAATGCGATCGCTTTCTTCGACTAGCCGTTTGCCCGTCATGCGAAGTAGAACACCGTAATCGACGAAATCACGTTCGTTCGAGAGTTTCGCATAGGCAGGGTTTATCAGTTTTGAGAGCAGCGCTTGAGCCAAATCCTTATTCTCAAGGCGGCAAACATCGGGGTGAAGTCTCCGCGCGATACTGAGATATTGCTTTCGGATCTCTTTTAGGTTGGCGTCAACACTTACACCGATCACGGCGTGATAGTCAGTGAAATCGAACCCAAATAGACCCCGCTTAATTTCAAAAGACATAACTCTTAGACGAACCTCTTGCCGAAACCGACGACTGTATCGGTCTAACCTCTAATGTACTGTGCGATGTGATGCAATGGCAGTGGCGATCGCTGGGTTGGTCGTTAAATTAACCCTTGAATTATGCCCTGAATCGGCATCGATGATAGGCCGGAAATGTACTGGGGATAGATGGGGAGACGGGGGCGGAGCTGCCAGTGATGGGGAGAGAGGATTGCGGTAAGGCTGGCGGGGGTGGGGTGAGCGTAATCGGGGTTGACCTCGTCGTGTGGGCTGAGGCCGCCGAGGTCGCGGGCTCCGGCGTCGAGGCAGGCGAGCAGGATGTCGGGGCGGGGTTGGGAGTTGTGAATTAAGTTGGGGGGAATTTGGATCGTGATTGTGTCGGGGAGGCGCCGACGGGCGATCGCCACGAGGTCGGGGAGCTGATCGAGATTAAAGGCGATACCAGGTTCGTCTTGGCGATGGCCGGGGCTGTGGGGTTGCAAGATGACTTCTTGGATGTGTTGCCAACGATCGTGAATGCGGGCGATCGCGTCGAGGGTGTCGACGCGATCGGCGTGGGTTTCGCCAATGCCGAGTAACAGACCGGTGGTAAAAGGGATTTGCAATTCGCCTGCGAGTTCGAGTTGAGCGAGGCGGGTGGCGGGGAGTTTGCTCGGCGATCGGCGGTGGACGGTGTGGAGCAAGTGCGGTGTGAGCTGTTCCAACATTAAGCCCATTGAAGCGTTGACCGGCTTGAGGGCGGCCATTTCAGATCGATGCAGTGGCCCTGCGTTGGTGTGTGGCAAAAAGCCGCGATCGATCGCGAGGGTGCAGAGGTTGTAGATCCGCTGAAACCAGGCGGCGCGGCGCGGGCTGTCGGGGTGAACTTCGCCGCTGAGGATAAGGATTTCGATCGGGCGATCGGGGTAATGTTCGGGGTTATCCAGCTCGTCTAAGATGGCCGCAGCAGCGTCGAGTTCCAGCATTGGCGCACCGGGATCGGCGCGAAAGTTGCAGTAGGAACAGCGGTTAAAGCATTCGTAGGTCGGGACGATCGTATAGGCGGGGCTATAGGTAACGACACGATCGCGATCGCGAGAATCCGGGGTTGTGACGGGACTCGTCTCCTGGGGGCTGGGCATTATATTCAGGTAAAAAGAACGGTGGAACAGCGTGAATCAAACACGCCCATTCAGGACTTACACATTAATCAGCAGAACGCATACGGTATCGTGGGCGCATTGCTATGACGCCCCTATGAATTCCGACATTTTGCGTAAGTCCTGTCATTAAAAAAGGCTCATTAAAGATAATGAATATTTGATAAACGATACGTTGATGAAGTCGAACTCTTACAGTCAGTTAACTCCTGTATCGGGAGCGTTTGTCCGCCCTCAAAAACTCGATACACTAAGGACATCGAGAACGCCTCTCTCGGGTTCGAGAGACTTATAGCTATGCTGGATGTCCGTCTCGCTGTGCAATCCCTAACGGAAGCCGCCACCACACCCGCTGCAACGTTACCGATCGCCTCTAACACCTCCATTGACGCTGAACTACGCGCCTCTCGTGAACATGCTCGCCGCCTGTCAGAAATGTATGGCTCCCATGCAGCGGAAACGGCTGCGGCCTGGGATGCGGTGGAAGAAATTCTCGCCATGAAAGCGCATCAGCGAACCCACCATTAGTCATCTTCGGAGGATGTTGAGATCGCGGCTCGGCTCGCCCATTCGACTTGGCGCAAAATCCCGCGCAGCATGGCGACCTCTTGGCTCGAAAGTTGCGATCGATTGAACAAACGGCGAAATTTTTCCATCCGCGCGGTCGCCGTGTGGGGCTGGAGGTAACCGATATCGAGCAAGACACGCTCTAGATGACCGTAGTAGCCTTCAAGTTGACAGACCGGAGCGGCATTGTCTACCGCTTCGGTCTGTTTTGTTGCGCTGGATGGTGTCGCGCTAGATGGTGTGGCTTGGCTCGCATCGGTATCGTCGATCTGAGTTGCCCGCACTAAATCGCGGGCGCAGACGGCCACAGCCTGAGCCAGATTGAGCGAGGGATAGGTTTCTGTACTGGGAATACAGACAAAAACGTTGGGCATAGGCCAGTTCATCATTACTCAAACCGCGATCTTCCGGGCCAAACAGCAACGCGGAGGGGGTATCGAGCAGCCACGGTAGGCCGATTTCGGGCGGTAGTAAGGGTGTGTCAACGCTGCGGCTACGACTGCGTCCCGTTGTGGCGATCGTCCGGGTCACGTCAGCGATCGCTTCGGGAATGGTGGCCACTATTCGCGCCTGATCCAAAATATCGAAGGCATGAACCGCCATTCGTCGCGCTTCTTCACCGTGGGGATCGCATTCCGGAGCGACCAGCGTAAGCCGCGATAGTCCCATATTTTTCATCACCCGCGCGATCGATCCCACATTCAACGCCCCTTGGGGTGAGACCAGGACGATCGTGATCGGTTCAAGACGGGAAAAACAAACCGCAGCCATGGTTGTACTAAGACTCATTCAATACGTTAAGGTGAAATCGGTGCTATACCTTGACAAACCATAAGCTAGCCCAGCAATTGTCACCGGGTTTGGGTTCCGATTGACCTGTAACATAGACCCAATTATTGATGTGATCGTCAAAATAAAGTGATTGGATTCTTCCTTTGGAACGACATCCGCATCGTGTTGCTTGATTGCCTCAATCTGAGTTCATTGATTCCACGCTCCATAATTTTAGGCGTCGCCCAAAACCTAAACTCTGGCGATACTATCGGATAGCTGATCTGTTTGGGTTTTAGTTCTATGGTTTCCTCCAAGCCTCATCCAAATCGGACGTCAACTCGTATGCGAGCCGCTGATTTATTTTTATTTCTCCAAATTTTTGACGCTGAAGGAGGCATCCAAACCTACAACCAAAATCTCTTGACAGCGTATATCCAACACAGAGACGAAAGTGATCGTTTACCCCAAGCGGATGTCATGCTCCTGCGAGATAGTGGGCAGCGATCGAACCCGTTGCATTCAAGACGTTTACGCTTTCAATATTTTGCGAAAGGCTATCATCCTTGGTTGCAACAGGTGTATTTTTCGATCGCGTTTCTCTACCGTGTGGTGCGCCACCGTCCCCGTCAGGTTTACTGCGGACACATTAATCTGGTCAGCCTCGTGGCCTTCGCCTGTTTATTCCTGGGTCTGCCCTACACCGTCATCGTCCACGGCAAAGAAGTCTGGAACCGGCTCCCCTACTTTAAGCGCAAAGCGCTACAGAAGGCTGATTGTATCTGGGTCGTGAGTCGTTACTCTCAGGCATTGGCTTCTCAGGCGAATCAGCTTAATCCGAAGCAATTTCAACACTTGCCCTGCTGCGTGGACGGTCAGGTGTTTACACCCGCGCCCAAGCCCGATTACTTACTCGATCGCTACCAGCTACAGGGTGCAAGCGTCATCATGACTGTTACTCGGCTGTGGTCTGGTGATATTTACAAAGGGGTGGATGTCACAATCCGCGCACTACCCGAAATTATCCAAGCGGTTCCACAGGTCAAATATCTAATTGTGGGGAGAGGTGACGATCGCCCGCGTCTTGAAGCCTTGGTCGCGCAACTTGGATTACAGGATCGTGTGGTTTTCGCCGGATTTGTGGACGATCACGAACTCCCCGATCACTATCGCGTCGCGGATTTGTATTCAATGCCATCTCGCGAAGGGTTTGGCATTGTTTATCTAGAAGCCATGGCGACAGGCGTACCGGTGATTGCCGGTAATGACGATGGTTCTGCCGATCCGCTGATGGATGGGAAACTCGGCTGGCCAGTGCCGTATCGTGATCATCATGCCACCGCTCAAGCCTGTATTGAAGCGCTGACGGGTCAAGATCCTCGCTCTGATCGATCGTGGCTGCGTCAGGAAGTCTTAGCCCATTTTGGGAAAGAGGCCTTTGCACAGCGAGTCCAGAACCTATGTGCTTGACCGTTGTGAGGATGACATCAAGTGAGATCAAGGCATTGGCCGATCGATGATTACGATTCCGTCCTCGCTGAGGTTACAGCCACAATCCGCTCCATCGATTCAATCGGTTAAGTCTAATTGATAAGCAACGGTCATCATCTGGGCAACATCCTGCATCGCATACCGAGCTTCCCAGCCCATGACTTGTTTTGCCTTAGCGGGATTACTCCGCCCGATCGCAATATCGGTCGGTCGGAAAAAGGCCGGATTTGTGATCACATGGTCGTGCCAGTCCAGATCCAGACTCGTGAACACCGCCGCCACAAAATCCTCTAGCGCCTGAGTTTGCCCCGTGGCTAGGACATAATCGTCTGGCTGATCCTGCTGCAACATCCGGTACATCCCCTCGACATACTCCGGCGCCCAACCCCAATCGCGCTTGACGCTGATATTACCCAGCTCAAGAGTCTCACCGCTACCCCGAGCAATCCGACAGGCTGCCGCCACGATTTTTTGCGTCACAAAACGTTCGGGGCGGAGGGGCGATTCGTGGTTAAACAAAATGCCGGAACAGGCAAATAATCCGTAGGCTTCGCGGTAATTCGCGACTTCCCAAAAGGCGGCGGATTTGGCGACGGCGTAGGGGCTGCGGGGACGAAAGGGGGTGGTTTCATCAGCCGGTTTACCGTAGGTATCGCCAAAGCATTCGCTGGAACCGGCGTTGTACAGTTTGATCGTTCCGCCGAGAAAGCGAATGGCTTCGAGTAAGTTCAGCGTGCCGGTGGCGATGCTGTCGAGGGTTTCGACGGGTTGTTCAAAGGAGAGGCCCACGGAGCTTTGGCCACCGAGGTTGTAAACTTCCTCGGGCTGGATTTTGGTGAGGATCTGAATCACGCTGCGAAAGTCGGTCAGGCTCATGGATTCAACCTCAACCCGATCGCGAATCCCGAGCCGTACGAGATTGTGAAAACGAGACATCTGGGCATCACGGGAGGTTCCGACGACGCGATAGCCGCGATCGAGCAGGAGTTTGGCGAGATAGGAGCCATCTTGTCCGGAAATGCCGCAAATTAAGGCTGTGGTCATGAATTAGGTCGGGGATGACAGCGATCGAGAAATAATTAGGGCTAGATTAGCGAAATACGGATCGTAACGGGAACAAGACACGAGTATGAGCGATCGGGCGATCGGGGGGGGCGTTGCGATCCGGTGAGGGAAGATGAGATCCATGAACCAGGATAACAACCCAGATGATGCCGATCCGTCGATCAAGGGATTGGTTAAGATAGATCGGGCGACAGCCCCAACGTACTCCTGAAGACCCGCATTCCGAACCCAATCTTCGCGATCTTTCTCGATCGTGCTACCCCAGACTTAACACTGCTATGAATCATTGCATCTTGCTCGTGGAGGTCGTGCAAGCGCCTCAAGTTCGCTACACCAGTGATCAAATCCCGGTCGCAGAACTGATCGTGCAGTTCAACACGCCGCGTGATACTGACCCACCCGCAACCCTCAAGCTGGTGGCCTGGAATCGTCTTGCCACTGAGGTTGAACAGCAGGGCTATCGGGTGGGCGATCGGCTCCTGGTCGAAGGCCGGATCTCGATGGTGACGATCGATCGTCAAGAAGGCTTCCGCGAAAACGGGCTGAACTCCGCGCCCAGCGTATTCATTCCCTCGCTGCGCTCAGTGCTGGTGCTGCGGCTCCGGCCTATGTCCCCCCAGTGGCTCCCGTGGCTCCAACTCCCAATTACACACCGCCGATTCCCAGCGCCGTCCCCTCCAACGTGGCGCAATTTCCCACCCCAGTGCAAGCCG
>JAAUPN010000048.1 GCA_012033105.1 Coleofasciculaceae cyanobacterium RL_1_1 | reverse complement strand
GATCGTTGGTCAAAGCCGTTTATTGATGAATTATCGAAGCGTAAGCTGATCTCCGGGTTCCCGGATGGTACGTTTGCCCCCGATCGCCCCGTGACGCGGGCGGAACTGGCGGCTCAAATCCAGCAAATTTTTGAGCGTGATACCAACTTGCGTGACTTGATTGTCTTTACGGACGTTAGCGGAGAGTACTGGGGACGAGCTGCGATCGATAAATCGGTCGCAATTGGCTTTTTGAATGGCTATCCCAATGCCATTTTTGCACCGGATCAATCGGTGTCGCGGCTAGAGGTGGCGATCGCCTTAGCGACGGGTTTGGGTTTGAATCCGTCTGAGACACCGGCAGCGGTGTTGGCAATCTTTCCCGATGCCGAGACCATTCCAGGCTGGGCAGAACCCAAAATTGCAGCAGCGACCCAAGCCGGTTTTGCCGTGGTCGATCCTGACCTGCAACAGTTTGACCCCAACACGGCTGCAACTCGCGAAGTGGTCGCCGTGATGATGTATCAAGCTTTAGTCTGGGCGGGACAGGCCGAACCGATCGCCTCTGATCGACTGGTGCAACCTTAACTCTGGACTAGCGCGGTGGTTCTACGACTTGGCTTTCGAGGATTGCTTCGATCGCATCCGGGAGTACTTCGAGTAAATCGAGTCGGGTTTTCGCCTCGAGCGTGTCGATCGAGACCTGATAGCGCCGCCAATCGGACGAAATGCGATTGTTATTCGGTACATCAACCGCAAACACGATCGCATCTTTCGTCACGTTCTCGGGGCGCTGACCCGGGGTTAGCGCTGCGACCACCTTCCAGGTTTGACTCGGAACGGTTACGTTCTTAGCCGCGATTTGCTTAGAACCGCCATAGACGCCAGCAATGACGTATAGCTCGTAGCCGCGATCGACCAACTCGCGGCAATATTCCTCCAGTTCGCGCCAGGTTTCCCGATTATTTTTGCTCGCCTGCGGGATGATATTGGTCATCAAAAATGTGCTGGAATTGCTCGCCACATCCGCCGTGCGATCCGCCGATGGAACGAGGTGGCCGCGATCGTAACCACTACCACGATAATCATTGCCATCCACGCGATACCAGTCTGCGGCAGGCGATCGTCTGCCCGAAAATCGTCCTGTCGCTCCGCCGCGCCGAGGCTAGCCTTTGAGAGTTTCCAGCTAACCCAGTTGGCCGTCCCGCGCGTTTTGTTGTAAGACAGCGCATAGTCACGTCCTGTCAGGAGGTAATTGTCCGCCATGCGGGGATCTGTGGTGGCATCACTCGGGTTGCCAAATAGCAAGTGTTGTGACGGTGATGGATCGGAGACCGCGATCAGCAACGATG
Organism: Coleofasciculaceae cyanobacterium RL_1_1; assembly: GCA_012033105.1. Lineage (GTDB taxonomy): Bacteria > Cyanobacteriota > Cyanobacteriia > Cyanobacteriales > Geitlerinemataceae > RDYZ01. The sequence continues at coordinate 19,511 of JAAUPN010000048.1, read as the reverse complement.
CAAGCAAATCACAGCTCGTTAAATTGAGAGCCAACACACCCAGCAGCAGACCCTGAACGAGTCGTGATCGCCTGCAAGATCCCAGTGCAGCACGAACCCGATTTCGAGAAAATGACAAAAAAGACATAGCGGAATCACAGAGCGGAGTCAAAGAATTGGGAACGCCCGCCATATTTTACGCCGGAGTCTTGGCCAGCAGTTCGCGCCATACCAACCGTGCTACACCACCCAGAATTTCACCTGACTTTATAGCCTAGCAAGATTTCGAGCCGATCGCCGTTGCTAGAGTCGTATCAGGCATGATTCTCGGCAAGAATTCGGCACACTTTCCGATACTATAGGACGGTAGCAGTGCAGCGCCCCCAAAATGGCACGTGTAACTCTGTCAACGACTGAGCGTAACGTCGTGACTTGAGGAACGCTAAAAACTGTGTGAGAATCCGACGTGCCACAAATTAAGTAACATCAAAAGCTAATGAGCAATATTGAAGAAAGAGTAAAAAAAATCATCGTAGAACAACTTGAGGTTGATGAAGCGGAGGTTAACAATAACGCGAGCTTTGTAGACGATCTCGGCGCCGATTCTCTCGATACGGTTGAACTGGTGATGGCTCTCGAAGAAGAGTTTGATACCGAAATCCCCGATGAAGAAGCGGAGAAAATTACAACCGTTCAAGCTGCGATCGACTACATCAACAACGCATCAGCCTAGAAGATCGCGTTTCGTGCTTCGCGTTTGAAGAGCTGGAGTAGATCATCGCTTTCTGCCCCGGCTCTTGTTTATTAACAGCTAGACCACCAACGCCCCGCGTGACGATTTTGTTACCGTCGTGTTTTGCTGGAATCACCTAGATGTTTGGCTGTTCCTCGCAGCTCCGCCCCTTTTTCGATCCACTCTGACTCATGACGAACTTTCAGCCTAAGCGCGTTGTTGTTACCGGCATCGCGGCCATTACGCCGATCGGCAACACTCACCCAGACTATTGGGACAGTTTAATGGCGGGTCGTAATGGCATCGGCATGATTGACCATTTCGATACGACAGAATTTACGTGCAAGATTGGCGGGCAGGTTAAAGACTTTGACCCGACGCAGTACATGGACAAAAAAGAAGCGAAACGCATGGCGCGTTTTGCTCAGTTTGCTGTGGCTGCCAGCAAAGATGCGCTGAAGGATGGAAACTTTACGATCGATGAACTCAACGCCGAGCAGGTTGGAATTATCATCGGCAGCGGTGTCGGCGGGCTCAAGGTGATGGAAGAGCAAAATGAAGTTTTGCTGACGCGCAGCCCATCGCGGGTTAGCCCGTTTACGGTTCCCATGATGATTGCGAATATGGGATCAGGCTTGGCGGCTATCCATACTGGAGCAAAAGGGCCGAACACTTGCCCCGTAACCGCTTGCGCTGCCGGATCACACTCGATCGGCGATGCATTTCGTCTAATTCAAGGCGGTTACGCCCAAGCCATGCTCGCGGGTGGCGCAGAAGCTGCGATCACGCCGCTCTCCTACGCCGGTTTTGCCTCCGCCAAGGCCGTCACGACCTCGCGCAATGATGACCCCGAACATGCGAGCCGTCCCTTTGATATCGATCGCGATGGCTTCGTGATGGGCGAAGGAGCCGGTGTCCTACTCCTCGAAGAACTCGAACATGCCAAGAGTCGCGGGGCAAGCATCTATGCTGAAATTATCGGCTATGGCATGACCTGCGATGCTTACCACATCACGTCACCGCCACCCGGAGGGGAAGGTGCTGCACGTGCGATCGGTTTAGCGGTGAAAGATGCTGGTATCAATCCGAACGAAGTGAACTACATCAACGCACACGGAACTAGCACCCCCGCCAACGACAAAAACGAAACAGCGGCGATTAAAACAGCACTCGGCGAAGAGAATGCCCGAAACTTGCTGGTTAGCTCAACCAAATCGATGACGGGTCATCTGCTGGGTGGTTCTGGCGGTATTGAAGCGGTAGCAACGGTGCTGGCAATCAAGCACGATCGCGTCCCACCGACCATCAACCTCGACAACCCTGACCCCGATTGCGATCTCGATTATGTATCCGATGGTAGTCGCGACCACACGGTCAACATTGCCATCTCTAACTCGTTTGGCTTTGGGGGTCACAATGTTTCGCTCGTGTTCCGCAAATATATAAGTTAAACCGGCGGTGCGACTCTAACCCTTGGGCTTTGGAGTACGCTTTAAAACAAAATGAAAAACGAGGCTACTGCATCAAGAGCAGCCTCGTTTTTTGCCTGGAGTCCATCGCAACCCAACAAAAACGACGGTTCATTGAACATCTCAATGAACCGTCGTTTTAATGAGTCAAACTCAAAAATGGGTCGCCTGGGATTCGAACCCAGAACAAATCGGTTAAAAGCCGAGTACTCTACCGTTGAGCTAGCGACCCGCGTTTTTCAGCTTTATAAATTTAGCTCATGTCCTGAGAAATGGCAAGTGTTTTTCGGATTTTTTGCCCGCACGTTATCCTGCTGTTGAATGTTGTGAACGAGGCGCATCGCCCCTAGCAGACCACTCAGACTGTTCATGATTATGCCCCAGTTTTGCGAGTCAACTTTACATTTAGAGGCGATCGCTGAGTGGTTTAACAGTTGGGGAGGGTGAGATAAGGAGTGTGTTTCGCGGATGCAGGCGTTGTGTTAGCCCCAGGAATTGTGAAGGAAACAGGGGATTGAGCTTTCGTTTTGGGCTGACTCCATTGACCGATCGCCTGACCCACTTCGTTCCAATCTTGATTTAAATTCCCAAGGGGAAGGTGTAGCGGCGGCATCTTTGAGACATCATCCCCAGCGTCCCCAGGTGCGCCATGCGTGACGATCGGCTCGCTCGAAAAGGGTGAGGTAGCGTCTGCGAGATCGCCGATCGGGTCGGTGGGTTGATCGGCGGGCGATGGGGCGGGTGCGTTCAAGGTGGAAGAATCTGGTTGGTCGAGTGGGGGGGCTGGGGTTATCGGGGTTTTAATCTCGGGATGACGGCGCGGTGTCGATGGGGATGGGAGCGGGGATGAGGGAGAGGTTAAATCCGCAGCGTCAAAGTCAAGCTCCAAGGCTTTCAATTCGTCCGCAAGATTTCGACGTGATTGGGAAAGGTTCGGATGCTGAAATTCGAGATCTACCTCGGAATTTGCGGATGGGGCGGACGATCGAAGCGCCTGCTGAAGTTGCGGGTTCTCGTCGGCGAGGCGATCGAGGCTCTGTTCGACGATGATGCGACCGCCTAGGGGTGGGACAATCTGACGCGCCAGATCAAAGGAAAGCGTCGGATCTGTGACGGTCTCAAGCGCGGCACTGGGTTCGACCTCACTGGTGCTGATATTTGAATTAATGTCTGAATTGAAGTCTGAATTAATTTCAGCTTGTGTGTCGATCGCGCTCGGCATGGCCTCCGGTTCTGCAAGGCTTGCACCTGAGTTAACCTCGGAGGCATCCAACATGGCCGTTGCGGTCACGCCGACATTGGTGGAGATCTGTAAAGAGGTTTGAGAAGGGGATTTTTGGGTGTTGTCAGTCTCGATCGCATTGGCGGTATCGGAACTCAGGCGAGCGGCTCGGTGACGTTCCGCAGAGATGTCTTGCGCTGAGGCGGATAGCCCGTCAACCTGCTCGGCCAGTTGAGCCAGAGGTCGATCAAATCCCTGAGATAAGTCCTCAATACGCTGCACAATCCAGCGTGCTGAGTCATCCGCTGCCAAGGCCGGACGACCATCCCAAATTTCAATCGGGACAAAATCCGCCGCGATCGTTTCATGATCGAGACGCAACCGTAACAAAGCCGTTTCGCCGCCAAACCCATACTTATCGCGGTAGAGCAACTGACCGAGGGAATAGACAATGGGTCGATCGCCGTAGGTTTCCGCGCCTTGGAGCGCATTCGGGCTGTGACCAACCACCGCGTCTGCCCCCACATCGATCGTCTCGCGGGCAAGCTGAGTTTGCCAGTGTGCCGGATAGCTAGCCATACTCTCGCCCCAGTGGTAGTTCACCACAATCCAATCCACCTGATCGCGCAGGGTTGCGATGTCGTGATGGATGCGCTCGCGTAGTGCTTCATTGATGCCAGAACGACGACCCTGGGCGATCGTGTAGTCAGCGGTGGCATAGCCGAGATAGGCAATTTTGAGACCCTTCACCTCGACGATACGTGCGCGAGCCGCCTCGCTCGCGGTTCGTCCAGCGCCAAAGCGGATAATGTCGGCCTGATCGAGCTGGTTTAACGTCGCATCCAGCCCCCGATCGCCGTCCGCCATGATGCGTCCATTGGCCAGATTGACCACATCAATACCAGCGCTACTCAGTGCTTCGATCGCGCCGGAATGGGGCGATCGTGAGCGGTTGGTCATGTCATTTTGGGTGGAATTGGCATCGGCGTCAGGCGTAAATTGAGCTTCAGCGCGATCGACCAAAGATAGAGGAGATTCGAGATTCACCGCCGTCACATCCGCCGCCGCCAACGCTCCGAGATTCGCAAACGCTCGGGCATTATCGCCCGCCAACGGCCCATCAAAACTAATATCGCCCCCTATCAGCAAGACCACATCCTCCGACGAAACACGATTGGAGGGTGGAGTCACCGGGGTTATCGAGGATTGAGCCAAATCCTGCAAAATGCCCTGAATTCGATCTAGACCTGACATCGTTGAAGAGGTCGAGGTTGTTCCCGATCGCGATACCGTCTCCGACATTTTGCCCGACATTATCCCTGACGTATCGGAGTTCGGTAGGGGTTGGACAGATTCGAGTGGTGGCACGAGCGTCGATCTCGCCGCATTTTGATTCACCCATTCCAGAGCCGAATTCACGCTAAACCATGCGCCCAGGGTAAACGCTGCGACCGCCGACCCAGCGAGCAACAGTAGGCGTAATGCTTTGTAACGCGATCGAACCCAGGAGCGAACCGATACGGCCCCCCGCATGACCGGACGCACGATCGCCGCGAGATCTAGGCGATCGGCTCCCTTCCAAGGCAACCGTTGATTCGCTGGCGTCACAATCCGCACCGTTTGCTGCCATAGAATTTCGGCTCGTCCGGGCAAGCTACCACTTACCTTGACGCCGTGAATGACCGTTGAATTCAACTGCCAAAGCTGATGGCAAATGCGGCGAATGATGTTGTCTTGTAAATCGGTTTGCTTGGCTGTACGGGGAGCAGGAAATTCAACACAGATATTGACGCAGCCCCGCACCCGATGACCTTCGACATGGGCGTAAAAACCGTCAGGAATCAAAACGCGGTTAATCCAATAGGCCAAAGCGGAAAAATCTCCGGCTCGCGCTAGGTCGAGTAGCGAAGACTGCATGGAAAAGGTGGCCGCAACCATAGTCTAGGTGTCGAAAATACAGCGATATGGGGTCATTCAATCTAGATTCTACTTGGTTCGATTCCCACTTTCGGGGTACATTGCGGGCGATCGGCCAAAAATGTCAGCAATTTCGAGAAAATGAGAGTCTGCATCGCCCTAGCGAGAGGGAGCAGACTCAACGCAGACTTCAGCGCTAGGGTCAAATAGCAGGTTTCAGTCACGCTTCATAACAGGCCAATCGGAGTCGAAACCTGACGGTTCCATGATACATAGTTGGTGACGATCGCTTCACCCTTGGTCTGTTCCCGATCGACACTCCCTGTAAATCGCCTGAATGAGACACCCTCGGCTTGCAGCACGCACATTTTGCCAGTACAAGGGTGATCCTCTAGATTGTAGATTTAGATACTCTGATTGCGAGGAGAAATCGATATCAGTGATAACAATCTTACAGGTGCAATATTAACGAATAATCTGCTGGACTCCTCCCAGGTTCGTTAAGATAACAGGCTTAATGGGATGCTTTTAAGCTAGCCTTCCATTCACCACATTCAAGAAAAACTTTTTGAAGACGATCGAATGTGTTCTTACAGTGGTTAACCCGTTTTAAGGGCAGTTCTTCATTTTTGACTAACAGATTTAAGGTTAGTGCGGAGGGAGATGATGGTGCATCAATCAAGATTTCTGCTGTGGTTAACAAGTAAAATTTGACAGAACCAGGCTTCTCGCTACCCATAACATAGTCTTGTGACTCATGCAGCAGACGAAAGCCTGATTTTTCGAGCAGATCACACACTGTTTTGTGTGTATGGTCGCCATAATGCGTGATCGAAAATGTAGCTGTATAACGTGCCATAGGAGAGGCGACACCAGTAAGTCAGACCAAAGCTTATCACATTAGTCTTTTGCGTTTAATTGCAAAATTGAGTTAAAGAAACATTGATTTCACAGTCCGGTTACATTCGCTGGAGAACATTAATTCCGAGCAGAGATAACCCCTGACGTAAGGTTTGAGCCGTGAGATAGCAGAGTTGTAAACGTGCGGTTCGTTGGGTTTCCTCCGCTTTTAGTATGGAACACTGGTCATAGAATTGGTTGAATTTTTGACTGAGTTCAAAGAGATATTGACAGAGGCGATTCGGTAAGAGTTCGATCGCGACGGTTTCAATTACATCCTCAAGGCCGAGTAGGTGTTTCGCAAGACTCAGCTCAGTCTGTTCTGTCAGTGTAATTACGGTATTTACTGTGCTAAAGAAGTCATTGAAATCAATACCGCCTTTACGACCGATGCCTGCGATTCGTACGTAGGCATAGAGCAAATAGGGGGCGGTATTTCCCTGCATGGCTAGCATTTTGTCGTAGCTAAAAATGTAGTTGCTGGTGCGATTTTGGCTGAGGTCGGCATATTTGACGGAGCTGAGACCAACGACAGTGGCAACATGGTTGATGAAGTCGGCGGGTTCGCTGCGGTCTTCGCTGGCGAGGCGTTGCTCGATGTCGGCTTTGGCGCGATCGATCGCTTCGTCGAGGAGATCACGCAGTCGTACGGTGTCACCGGCTCGGGTTTTGAGTTTTTTGCCGTCTTCGCCTTGTACGAGGCCAAATGGCACGTGCTGCGCTTCAATTGCGTCCGTTAACCAGCCCGCTCGTCGTGCCACTTGAAACACATGCTCAAAGTGGCTGCTTTGTCCCACATCGACAACGTAGATGATGCGGTTGGCGCGATCGCGGGTGACGCGATGGCGCAGGGCGGCAAGGTCGGTGGTGGCGTAGTTGTAACCGCCGTTGGTCTTTTGGACGATGAGCGGCAGGGGATCGCCGTCTTTGTTGGTGTAGCCGTCGAGAAAGACGCATTGGGCGCCGTCGTCTTCCTGGAGGAGGCCGAGGGCGTCGAGATCATGGACAACGGAGGCGAGAGCGTCGTTATAGAACGATTCGCCGCGTTCTTCGAGCTGGATGTCGAGTCGATCGTAAATTTTTTGGAATTCGCGCCGGGATTGATCGCAAAGGAGCTGCCATGCTTGACGTGCTTCGGCTTCGCCGCTTTGCAGACCGACGACGGCTTGGCGTGATGCTTCTTTGAAGGCTTCATCGTCGTCGAATCGTACTTTTGCTTCTTTGTAAAACGTGACGAGGTCGCCAATATCGAGGGCGTCGGCTTTGGTGAGGGCGTCGGGATAGACTTCGCGCAGGTAGGTGATCAACATGCCGAATTGTGTCCCCCAGTCGCCGACGTGGTTGAGACGCAGGACGTTGTGACCTTGGAATTCGAGGACACGGGCGATCGCATCGCCGATGATGGTCGATCGCAGGTGACCGACGTGCATTTCTTTGGCGATGTTGGGGCTGGAGAAATCGACGATGATCGTCTGGGGATCGCGAATGGGAGGAATGCCGAGGCGATCGTCGGTCAGCATGTGCTGAAGCTGGGCTTCGAGATAGCTCGTTTTGAGTCGTAGGTTAATAAAGCCGGGGCCTGCAATTTCTGGTGGTTCGCAGAAATCGGACACATCAAGCGCAGCGATAATTTGTGTGGCGATATCGCGCGGTTTTTGCTTGAGCGGTTTCGCCAAGGACATGGCGAGGTTGGCCTGGTAGTCGCCGAACTTTGGGTTATTCGTCGCGGCGAGCAGTGGATCGGTTCCAGCGAAGTCCGCTCCGAAGGCGGCGATCAGAGCGCGATCAAATTTTTCGGCGAGCAGGGCGATGGCGGACATGGACGATTCGGGGAGACGATTTAGGAGGGCGAGGCGAAACACTGGGGGTCGGTTAACGGACACGTCAACGAAGTGTGCGAGTTTGAAGTTTAACCTGATGTGACTCTCTCGGTATATTGAGTTTGATCGGCCGATCGCGATCCGACCCCGACCAAACCCGCCAGTAATGTCCACCCTAAAAGATTGACCTGAATTTGAAAGAGGGGGACATCGAGCAAGTGATAGCTACTGCTGGCAAGGAAAGCGATCGCGTAGGCGAACACGATGGATCGCGCTTCGGGCTGCCCGTGGCCGCAGATTAAACTGATCGCGGTGCGGGTCACAATGCCACCGACCACGACCATCAGTAACAGCGTGGCGATCGTGCCGGTTTCCGCTGCGAGCATCAGGTAAAGGTTGTGCGGATGACCGACGTAAAACTGGCTATGGGCTTCGTAGAGTGGGCTAAAGCTTTGCAGTCCCCAACCGCCAAGGGGACGATCGCGGATCAGCTCGATCGCGTACTGCCATTGGGTGGTGCGTAAACTGCCGATCGGTCGATCGGGATACATGCGATCGCTGAGGCGACCCCAAATGGCGTAGGGAACGATCGACCGGAAAGGTTGGGCGATCGATTCGGGGGCAAAAGCTGCGGCGAGGACGATCGCGATTCCGGCCTGAATGGCGGCAATGATCGCCCACCAGTGGCGATAGATCAGAAAAGCGAGCAGCGTCAGACAGGCGACGCCCCAACCGTTACGCGATGAGGTCAGGGCAAGCATGGTGAGATTGGCGGCGATCGTGACACTCAGCAGGAGTCGCTGCGAAACGGGTGAAAACCGCGACGGCGGGTCGAGGCTCGTCGGTGGCTGATGCATGGATAAATCGCACCAGAGACCGAGGGTTAAGGCAAAAACGATCGCGGCATAGTCAGCCAAGGAATTGGCATGGAGAAAAACCGATGACATCCGCCCCGGTGGTGTGCCGCCCGCGACCAGTTGCCAGTCAATCAAGCCGGGAAAGCCCGGAACATTCCAGCCCCAAAAGAGTTCGCCGAGGCCGATCGCGCAGACGCCGATCGCGGGCAGGACGATCGCCCAGGCCAGTTGACGCAGGCGATCAACCGTCGTCAACACACGACTCATCGCGGCAAATATCACCACAAACGGCACAAAATTAAATGCGCCTAAGCTGGCTTCGTAGGGGTCAACGGCGCTGAAAATACCGGCGATGAGTAAACCGATCCAGATCCATAACAGGCGCAAATCACGATCGCCCCAGAGATGACGCCGCGATCGCCAACAGACGCACCCGGTTAGCCCCAAAATCACGACACCACTCAAGGCTGGGACAAACGGCAACACCACAAAACTCGCGAGCCATGCCCGCCATTCCCGATCGCTCTCGATCTTGATCTCCATCCTGCGTTTACCTCGAATCCCTCTGATCGTCCCAACCCATCAAGCCCTTCCTACTGGTCATCGTGATCAACGCTGCGATCGATGACCGCATTCAAAATAACGCCATGCCGCCGCTGCCATGGTCGTAACCCCAGTCACGATCGCGGCTTCATCGATCTCAAAACGCGGATGATGCAAGGGATAGTTCGGCTTGTCACGATGTCCCACCCCGAGACGAAACATCATCCCCGGCGCTCGATCAAGATACACCGCAAAATCTTCAGCTCCCAAGGATGGCTCCGGTAATAACTCGATCGCCGCTTCGCCCCACAGGTCACGTACCGCCGATTCAACGATGCCCGTCAAGACGCGATCGTTTTGCACCGAAGGAACCAGCGTGTTGTAGTGCAGTTCGTAGCGAGCGCCGTAGGTGTTGCAAATGCCCGCCACGATCGACTCGATCCAACCGGGAAGTTCGGCGTGGGTTTCGGGATGGAGCGATCGCACGGTTCCGCGTAGCCTGACGGTATCGGCAATCACGTTAGGAGCACGTCCGCCTTCGATCGTGCCGATCGATAACACCACCGGGCGTAGGGGATTATGCGTCCGCCCGATCGCCTGTTGCAGATTGACGATCACCTGAGACGCGATCCAAATCGCATCGATCGCCTCGTAAGGCCGTGCGCCGTGACCCGACTCACCCCGAATAATAATCTCCAGATCATCCGCCGCCGCCGTCAGTGCGCCATAGCGAATCCCCACCACCTCCGCCAAAATCGACGGAAACACATGAACCCCGAACACCGCATCGATGTTGTCCATCGCGCCATCCTCGACCATCCACTTCGCACCCTGGGCGATCTCCTCCGCCGGTTGGAACAAAAAGCGGACAGTTCCCGGCAGCTCTGCCGCCAATTGTGACAGCACCATCGCTGCACCGAGGCCGATCGTCGCGTGAACATCATGGCCGCAGGCGTGCATCACACCCGGCGTTTTCGAGGCAAACCCGATCGACAGATCCTCACGAATCGGTAGCGCGTCCATATCAGTACGAATCGCCACCTGGCGATCGTCACGACCATTACCCAGCAACTCGCCGATCACCCCTGTTTTACCGATGCCCTCCCGCACCTGCAAACCACAGGACGACAGAACCCCCGCCACATACGCCGAGGTTTGGTACTCCTTGCCGCTCAGTTCTGGATGGGCATGGAAATGTCGCCGAATTTCGATCAGGCGTGGCGCGAGATTGTGGGCAAGGTGACGTAGACGTTGGAGGTCGGTGGCGGTATCGGGAAGCGCCATAGGATCTATTCACTGAAGGGTGTTCGGAATGGTCGGCGGAGCGAAGGTTAACCGTTAGGGCAACGGGGCGAGAGCGGGTGCGGGAAGATCAAGATCACGAGCCACCGATCCGTCGGGTGTCGGGGGGAGGGTACGAATGATCTGCGCGTATTGATCGAGCTGTTGGGTGGCGGACACGAGACTGCTGAGACCATTGACGGTGCGTCGTAGATTTTCGCGGAAATCAGGATCGCCGGTCAGGTCATCGAGATCGGAGGTGATTTTCTCGACATTCTCAAAGGTGGTTCGCGCCGAATCGAGGGTGAGTTGCAGTTGCAGCAGCGTGTCGGGGTCGTTCAAACTGGCGGATAGATCTCGTAAATTGGCCGACGTGAGGGCGGCATTTTCGGAAAGTATGATGGCGTTGGCAACGAGGGTGTCGATGTTGCTCAGGGCTGTCGATCGCTCAAACTGGGTCAGTGATGCATTCACCGTCGATAAGGTCGTATCGGCCTCAAGCAATAATGGACGCAGTGCCGCTGCCGAAAGACTCAGCTCCTGACCGAGTTGGTTGACACTATCCAGGGTGGCGACGACGTTACCGCGATTACTTTCAACCAGTTGATTGACATTATCGACGAGCTGGTTAACGCGATCGACGGTTCCATTGATGTTATTGACAGCGCGATCGGCTGAGGTGGCCGTCGTCAGCGCTGCGGCAGACAGAGGGGCGACTTCTCCTTGAAATAGCTCAGTGAGCGTCGCGACTTCTTTGGCTAAGGCGCTAATTTCAGCGGTTGCGCCCGAGGTGTTTTTTAGCAAGGTTTGGAGTTCATTGAGAAAAGCCGGATCGCTAAAGGCGCGGGTGAACTGAAGCGAGGCACGGGTGAGCTGATCGAAACTGACACCAAGCTGTCCCTGAAGTCGATCGCCATCGCAAATAATGATGCTCGGATCACACCGATTGTCGAGGGGCTTGGCGATCTGCCCTGGATCGCGAATGGGTATCGCAACGGGTAACAAATCGATCGCGGTTTCACCGATAAATCCACCCTGATTCACTTCAATTTTGACGCCGCTGGGCAGCAATAAATCCGATGAGGCGATCTCGATTTCCATATCGACCCCGTTGGGCCCTGGCGCGATCGAGGTGACCCGTCCGACGGTCACACCACGATAGCGAACGGTCGCCCCTGCCTGAATTCCAGCAACATGATCAAATTCTGCAACAAACCGATAACTTTTTCGACCGGCCTGAAAGCCTCTTAGCCAGAGTCCGGCGATCGCAAATAAACTCAGGCCGAGGATAATAAAGAGGCCGAGTGAGCCTTCGCGCAGTGTCCGAGAACGCATGGGTTCCTCCCTTCATTGGCAGTGGCAAGGGCGATGGCTGCCCTGCGTTGCGTAAGCTGTCGATATATTAAAACGTATTCGGAACTTGAAATGTCTAAGGGAGATGTGAGCGTGAGTGTTCCAACCGGAGAAATTACGACCGCACAACACTTAATTGATGGGTATGCACACGGCGATCGCGACTTTGAGGCCGCAAAGTTGAGCGAGGCGGATCTACATAATGCGATCTTACGCGGCGTTAACCTCAGTGAAGCACTGCTCGATCGGGCTGTGTTGACGCGCACCGATTTACGCGGGGCGGATCTGAGCTGGGCGGATCTGAGTGGGGCGAACCTCGGCGGGGCAGATTTACGGGGTGCAATCTTGACGCGGGCTGACCTCAGTGGCGCAGATTTGCGACAGGCCAATTTACTCCGAGCGGATTTGAGTTTGGCGAATCTGAAGGGGGTGCAGTGGGACGGGGCGATCGCGCCGGATGGGTCGGTGTATCCCACCCCTGAGTCTGTGACACCGCCAGTTTCCGTGACATTGCAGACCGCGACAAGCGATGAACAGGCTGCGGAAACACTGCGCCGCGAGCTGACCAAAGCGCGTGAACGGGTTGCTTTGTTAGAGGCGCAGTTACGGGAACTGAATACGCCGGTTGAATAAGCAAGCTTGAATCATTCGAGCAGATCAAGCGTGAGTCGAAAAGGGTCGAAATATTCCAGGATATTTCCGCCATGTTTTGATTGAGCCGATCGCCAGGTCTATGCTTAAAAAACTCCGGTGATGGTTGATGTCGGTTATATTGACCCAAGCCTTTGGATCTAGGCGGAAATTTTAGCCCGAAAAAGCTGACATGAGACGCTTATTGACGTGGGATCGACGTGCCTTTTTAAAGTTTGGTGTGATTGCTCTCGGAACGCTGGGCGGCGGCTCGTGCTTCGAGACGGTAGCATTAGCCGCAAATGGCGATCGCCGTCGGTGGGGCTATACCGGATCGGTTTCTCCTGAACATTGGGGCGAACTCAGCCCCGACTATGCCGCCTGCTCCCGTGGACAATACCAATCGCCGATCAACCTGATTGACGCCACGCCCGTCCGCCTTGTCCCGCCGGAAATCCACTATCGATCGACCCCCATCGAGATCGTCCACACCGGCCATACCATCCAGGTTAACTACGCCCCAGGCAGTACCCTCACCTTCGACGGTCAGACCTTCAACCTCTTGCAATTTCATTTCCATAGCCCGAGCGAGCATCAAATCGATGGTCAGTCGCAGGCGATGGAATGTCATTTCGTGCATCAACATCAAGATAGTGATGCCTTGCTCGTGTTCGCCGTGTTCCTGCAACTGGGAAAAGCTAATGATGCTCTAGAGCCACTCTGGGCGCATCTACCCATGACGATCGGCGAAACTTACCACGATCGCACCACCACGATCGACGCGACTCAGCTTTTACCCCCACAGCTCGATTCGCTCTACCGCTACGATGGCTCCCTCACAACCCCGCCCTGTCGTGAATCCGTCACCTGGCTACTTTGCACCGACCCGCTCACCCTCTCGATCGCCCAGCTCGATCGCTTCATCCAGGCCGTCCCCGCCAACGCACGACCCGTACAAACCCGCAATCATCGTCCACTCTTGCGAGCCATATAATCCGAACCCTCTAACCAATCAATTCTCTCTAATCCCAGCCCGGTCCACCCCAAATAATCCGCACGCCCCACACGATCAGCATGATCGCGATCGCCACGCTATCGAGCTGACGTAGCTTCGACTCGTGCCAGAGGACACGATGGGTATCTGGCGCAGTAAACCCACGCACCGCCATCGCACCAGACATTTGCTCGGCACGCAGCAGCAGATTTTCGAGCAGCCGATCCACCACAATCAGCCCAGTTTTAACGCCACCCCAAAAGCCGAGCTTACGCCAGTCGATCGCCCGTGTTTGAATCGATCGCGCCAGATTTTGGATTTCTTCGAGAACGAGGGGCAGAAAGCGCAGGGATAGGGTCAAGGTTAATGCCAGCTCGGTGACGGGGACATTAAAGCGTCGTAACGGCAACATCAGATCTTCGAGTCCGGCGGTGATCGCTTCCGGTGCTGTGGTCAGCAAAAATAAATTGGTGCTGAATAGCAGGGTAAAAACTAGGGTGCTGAGATAAATCCCGAGTTCGAGCGATCGGCGCGTAATTGTAATCGGGCCTTGTTCAAAGTAAACGTAGCGATAGTCCGTCGGTTGGGGTAGTTCGACCGCGATCGGGTTGATCGTCGGTGAGGGGGTCGCGGACGGTGATGCTGCGCCGAATCCGAAGGGGTCGTACCAGGGATTACGGATCGAACTCGGGGCGAGTTTGACGGGGGCGAGATCAAAGGTAAGCTCATCGGCGGGCAGGCGTTGCTGATGGGTATTGGTCAGGCCGTCCGGTGCGATCGCGCCGATCGAAAATAACATCGTGCAAAATAGGACCAACCAGCCGACCTGCTTGCGCCACACCCGCAACGGGATGCGGGACGACAGCGCAATCAGCACCAATAGGATAACTAAGGCTACGCGCCAGGGTGTATTCGCGACTAGGGGCGTGAGTAAAAAGCTCATGAGCCAGCCCAGTTTGACGCGAGCATCTAGGCGATGTAGCCAGCCTCTCGGACGTTCAAGATATAGACCAATCGGGAGCGATCGCAGAAGATCCATAATGCAGCAACACGCAAACAATGACGCCTAGAACGATTCAGTCTCAAACAACGATCAAATCCTCTACCCAGATTCGACTTGCAATCGCGGCATCGCAAACTACCAACGCAACGAATACGTCATGCCATTCAATGTAGATTGACGTTAACGGGTTGCCGTCGTTCAAACGCACCACGAATCCAAACCCTAGCCGGAGACGAATTTAGCTCACAATGCTCAATACACTCAACATGCTCAACCACATTTCGGGTTGCCAGAACATCCTAGGACGGATCAGCCGTCGAGGAAGATTCTGCCTCGCTAGCATCGCTTTCGCTCGGAGCGCTGGCAATCACAGCCTGCGTACTCTCATCGCCGATCGCCTCTGGCTTGTCTCCCCCACCTCCCTCATCTCCCTCTACGAGCGATATCTCGACCGCTTCGTCAACAGCAGGAGCTGTTGCCATAACCAACCGCTGAAACACTTCCCAGTCCTCATCCTCGGCCAGCCAGCGATACAGCGGCACTTTGCGACGATCGCCCGCCGCCAACAGGTAGACATCATCCGTCTCCAAATCCACCTCTAAATCACGCGGGGAAGCTAATGCACAGCGATAGTCCTCTTTTCCCGTGGGCTTGTAGACAATCAGCTCATGGCGATCGAGCCGGAAGTAGGTGTGACGCTGTAGCGAGACACCTGCAAAGACAAACGCAAAGCTCGCAATAAAGCCAAAGGGAAAATGCCCCGCCAGGAACGATAGGGTCGAACTAAAGAAAATCGCGCCGCCAGAAAGCATCAACGTAATCGCCAGTGCGCGTTTAAATCGGACGATCGCGGGAAACTCAGCAGTCATAAATGGGTCTGAAATGTTAAAGGCTAGGGCATCAAGAGCATATAGATATTGATGCACGAATAGCAATCATAATCAGGCGTCTCAAATGGCGATCACTCGGCGGCAACGATCGGCATGACAACGCCCAGGCGAGTTTTTGACAAACATTACAAACCACAGAATTTCTAATACCCAGGCTCTCCGATCGCCACAATCTGCCTCAGCAAGAGAACCGGAATACAAATTATCATCAACGCCACAACCCATCGTGTATCACGAGAATCTTTAATTCACCCTGGAAGTCGATAACTCATTTTGACTGAGCCGAGGCCGAAAAGTCTTTCGCTGACCCTTATATCCGCCTTTAGAGCAGAGTTTAGACATTTTTTGGAGCGATCGGTGATATCTCTCATAATACTTAGCGATTAGTAGGCAAAAGACCAGACTTAAGCAGCTATTATCAACCCTGAGATGACGAACAACAAAATAGAACCCTAGACGTAATCCAAAAATCAAAAACAGAAAACCCTAGAAATCCACATCAATCCAAAAATATAAGACGGATCAAGCATAGATTCTTATGCCAAAGAAAGTATGACTAAAATTCACAAATTTACAACAAGTTTTACAAAATATTTTTTGTTTTTCGCCATAAAATCTGAAAAAACTTAATTCAAGTGGATCAAAGTAGAACCGTAAAATACAAAATACAAAACTTTTCAATGTATATACTTAAGTAGTAGCTGCGCAAGAAATATATCAAAATCAAAAAGCACCCTTTCCAGGCTGGTTCTTGCTATGATTTGTGGTATTTTGACACGAAATCAGAAAGGTTTTGTTGTTGTCTTCAGCAGAAGACTGATATATTCTTTGTATCCTCTTGGCCTTATTTAACCGTCATACGTAGATAATACACATTCATAAAACACCCCTGATTGCGGTGGTCTGAGTTGTTAACTTAGGTTACCAAATAGACTAAGGAGTCAAAAAAGGATTGCCAAGACAGGTTGGTTAGAGGCAAGATGGCAATATAAAAGCGAAACGTGTCATTAGACTCGTTGTTCAGCTATAATCAAAACTATTCCGAAAGTGGCCATCATTCGTCTCAATAGGAAAATATTATGAGTCAGTCATTAGCTAAGATGTTGAGTGGCACTGAACTTCTAGAAAAAGTGCAAGCACTCGGAGATCTTCCAAAAGAAGAAAAAGCTCGCCATTGTGGTTACTACACCGTCACCAAAAATGGTGTCGAGCGTGTGAATATGATGAAGTTCTATAACGCCCTGATTGAGGCAAAGGGAATTGAACTTGATAGTAAGCAAAGCTCTAATGGGCGAGGCGGTAGAAGTGCGAGCTATAAAATTAGTGTCCAATCGAACGGTAATCTTCTGATTGGTGCTGCTTATACAAAACAGATGAGCTTAGAACCCGGTGATGAGTTTGAAATTACGCTGGGACGTAAGCATATTCATCTCAAGCAGTTGGGTGAAGAAGATAGAGTCGATTAGTCAAGCGATCGCTGGTAGAGGCAATCAAAAAACTAGGACAAGGCTTGAAAACAAGAGTGTTGGGTGATCGCAAAAAAGCGGACTCAACATTTTTGTTTTACGGGGGAGGGTTAGCCTAGTTTTTCAAGGGATGGATATTCGTGTTGGTGATTTGAGCGATAGGTAGAAGTAATCAGGCTTGGGATGGTGACAGAAGGCAAAAGTGGCGGAAACGTAGATGACATTGCACAATCGTGAAGAACCTGTACTTGTTTTATGGAGCTGGTTGAGCGATGCATGTGGCCCGATCGAATGAATCGCGATCGACAGATCTGCGTCTCCAGCGATGGAAATTCGTAATCACCCTCTCGACGTTGGCGCTCATCTTGTCTCCGGTTCTGGGTGGCCGAGCTGAGGCGCAGTGGGCGGAGCCGGATCAATCGATACGTGAACTCGCTCCGGTTTCGCCCGTGGCACAAATCTATGGCAATGCACCGGCAGCGTATCGTCAGGGGGTCGAGCTGTTTGCGATCGGCGACTATGTTGGGGCGGCGGATGCCTTTACCCGCGTTCTCTACTTCGATCCGTCGGACTACGAAGCCTATAACTATCTCGGGCGATCGCTTTATCAGCAAGGTAAGTTTGCTTCGGCGATTACGGCCTATCGGCTAGCGTTGGATATTCGCCCAACCTATGGCGATGCGCTGAATAATCTTGGGGTCGCGTTGCGTGCGAATGGTCAGCTTGAGGCTGCGATCGCTGCGTACGAAGAGGCGATCGCCAGCAATCCTCGCCTCGGAGCGCCCCACTATAATTTAGCGCTGCTGGCGGAGAGCCGGGATGATCGCAGCGAGGCGAAACAGCATTTGCGCGATGCGATCGCCGCTGACCGTCAATTTGCCCTGGCGTATCGTCGCCTCGGCGCGATCGAGCTGGCCGAGCAAAATGACCGGGAAGCTGCCAATTTGCTAGGTACAGCGATCGAGCTTGATGGTCGTGATGATGATGTCTACGGTGATTTGGGGTTAGCGTTGGTGCGGCTACAGCGCTATGACGAAGCCATACCGATATTGCTCCAGGGGATTGATCGAACGGGCGATCGACGGGGTGATGTGCATTATGCTTACGGTCTGGCGTTAGCAGCGACCAATGATGCTGAGTCTGCGATTTTGTCCTACGAGCAGGCGATCGCGCTCGATGCCAGCGATCCGACCTATTTTGTGGCGATCGGTGATGCCTACCGAGAAACGGGTGATGTGGCCGCAGCGCAGGCTGCGTATGGGTCAGCGCTACGGTTAGTTGAGGGCAATCCGACCATTCCGGTCTACGATTTGGCGCGGGTATATTTCAGTCTTGGTGATTTTTACGCTGACGATGGGGCGATCGCCAACGCGATTAATGCTTACCAAAAGGCGATCGATTTTGCGCCGAATTTCCCGCTGGGCTACGTCGGCATGGCGGATATGTTCGTCGAGATGGGAGAGTATCGCAACGCCAATGACTATTACAAACTGGCGATCGAGCTTGACCCGGATTCACCACTGATCTACACCCGACTCGGGCTGCTGCTCTATGCTCAGGGTGAAACCGAGTTGGCGGCGGATGCGTGGCGTACGGCGATCGAGCTTGATCCGAACTATAGCGAGGCGTACGTGCATCTGGGAAATGCTCTGGCGGGGCGTCCGGTGCGTCGCCGTTAAAGGTGATCGCTCAGAGAATGGTTGAACACGATCGCAGCTCATCCGGAATCGGCTCGCCCAGTTCAAATTCGAGCTGGGTTTCGCTCAGGCCAAGATAGCCACTTTCCGCAAAGGCGGTCAGCATTCGCGCGAGTGCGACCCAGACCGATCGATCAAATTCCCAGTCACCCGATCGCGGCGTGAAATCACTGATCGACTTCATCGCCCAAAAATAACTATTCCGAACCACCGACCCTCCTTTTTTAAAAGGCGGCACATGGTCTGCGTGGATATACAGCATGTCATTCTCGATCCGGGCGTGCATAGCGGTGGGGCGGTGAGAGGTCTAATCAGTCTGTAATGTGGGCGTGAAACGTTGCCCGTGGTTGAATTTCGTTGTTTGATCGGCAAAAATGCGTGGGTTAACCCATGAACTGACCCAATCGCTAATTCACGAATTCGCTCTTGGGCTGGGGTGCATCGCTCAAGCCAAAGTGGTTAATGACGCGCAGCACGGCGATCGAAATCACCAGCCCGGTAATTAGCCCCGCTGCGATCAGTGCAATATAAAGCTTTTTGAGCTGTGGCATGATGTCATTTTGCTGAATTGCGGCAGGTGTAGGCAGATCGTCATCGAGGCGCTGAAACACGGGATCGGCTGGAATGCCTGCATCGTTAAATGGGTTCGGCGACGAACCTTCAAACGGATTGGATGAGGAATTGGGCGGCTGATACATCGGTGGGGGCTACTCAAACGTAGGAACGAAGATGAGGTCTGGATTCAGGGCTATGGTGA
>JAAUPN010000220.1 GCA_012033105.1 Coleofasciculaceae cyanobacterium RL_1_1 | reverse complement strand
TCGACGAGGGCCGCGAGCGCAACCAAAATACTAAGACGTTGATTGAGTGTACGTTCGATCGAAGATTGCACCTGCAATAAATGTTGCTGCATCACGGCGGCTTCACGCTTGCGGGCGAGCTTGTCCACTTCGATGGCAACCCCGACGGTGATCATGATCCCCCCCACAAAGATCAGTTTCGCCATCGATCGTGACAGTCGCTGACGCAACGGAGCTAAGAACGAAAGCGAGAGCGAAAACTGGGTCATCAATGGGAGAAACATGGCATGACTGTACGATGAAGTGCTCGCTCAATCGATCAACGACGATGCAACGTGACTAAACCCTTGCAGTTGAAAGACCCGCTGGACATCTCATGCTGGGGGGACAGATTTCCCTAACGATGCCCCTAGGATGTGCTCAGATCGACAAGTTCCTCTGTCATACAGGCTTCGAGACGATCCAGTAAGTCTTCGACGCCAACACCTAATGCTTGAAATTCCTGCTCCGGCGTGGGGTCTTCGCACAAAAATACGATGATCTGAACCTGTCCGTCTGCAATCCCAACCACCAACACCTCCTTATTTGGGTCGTAACCCTCCAGAACACCGATCGCCTCACGCAGCCGATTATCGACCTTGGCATTTAAAGCTTCGATTTGAGCGCGTGTGCAGGTAATGAAGTGTGGAGCGGGCTGGAGGTCAATGCCTAAATATTCACGATCGCCGTTTTGGGCGTTTTGGGCTTCAATGGCGCGATCATATCCCCAAACTAAAGCCGCAAACTCGCGACGATAATCGCGTACGAAGCGATCGATCCGCTTGAGGTTGCGAGTGCTAGGACGGTCTGGATCACGATCAAAAAGGTCGAACATCGGGAGTGTTTAATGAGAGACAGAAGTGAGCCAAGGCTCCAACTGAGATTATATGAAATCGGAATTGGACAGGCGAAATGGTTGATCGTCCGGTCAATTCAGATGAAAATGCTTGTCCCGGTTCTGAGCCAATAATGAGCTAGTTATCGACTAAAAAACGTAGCGCATCGCCGGTTAGTTGTCCTGTTTTTTCCCAATTAAAGGCGTTGACACGCTTGAGGCCAGCGGCCTGAAGCTGCGATCGAGCAGCGCTATCGTTCCACAGTAAGCGCATCGCAGCGGCGATCATGCTGACATTGTAGGGATCGACGAGCAATGCGGCCTCTCCAGCGACTTCGGGCATGGAGCCAAAATTTGACGTAATCACGGGTGTGCCACAGGCCATCGCTTCCAAAATGGGCAGACCAAAGCCTTCCCAAAGTGAGGGAAAGACCAGCCCGATCGCCCGTCCGATCGCCTCGGGTAACTCCACCTCTGGGATATAACCACAAAATTTAATGCGATGACTCAGTTTCAGCAGCTTCGCGCGGTGCTTAAGGGCTGGGGCATACCGAGCATCGACTTTACCAAGAATGTGTAGCTCGATCTCGTCAGGGATCTGCGCCATGGCCTGAATGATGCGATCGAGATTTTTATAGGGTTCTTGCCGACCGACATAGACGAAATAATTCGAGCGCGGTAGCCGACGATCGTAGTACTGCTGGCGATCGTAGGCCAGGGGAATCACTTCGATTTTTTTGGGGTCGATCTGGAGAAACGATCGCAGATCGCGAGCGGTGGCGGTGCTGATCGCCAAGATGCGATCGGCGCGACGCAGCACCTCGGGAACGTAAAACTTGTGATAGGCCAATAGCGGCGTGGCTTTTTGGGGAAACCGCAGTGGAATGAGATCGTAGGCCGTGACGGCGTAGCGAAATTGGGAATTGATCGAGCCGATCGGTGCTTCCGGAATGGGTGAAAAGAGAACGTTGGACTGGATCTGCCGACACACTCGGGGTAACGAAAATTGAGTCCACAGCAGGCGTCGAGCATGACCCCGGACTCCTTGTTCGGGGGTGAGCTGGGGGGGGATGGAAAACCGTCGGTACGTGGCAAAATCGCGGTGTCGATCGGCGACTAAGAAGAGGGGATCGAGATCGTCGCGATCGCCGAGGGCGTGGGCAACATGGCGGGCATAGGTGCTGATGCCCGTCGGTTTATCCATGAGAAACGAGAGGTTTATCGGGAGAACCATCGGACGGGCTAGGGGATGAAAGAGAGTGTGTGTGGTGACGAGTGATGGCGAGTGGTGGCTAGTTGCGGGTGATGGTTGGTGTGGGGGTGATCGCGATGTGCGGCACGATCGACAAATCAACAATTTCGCTCGCAAAGGAATCCGTGCGAGGCAACACCCGAAACATGGCGATATCAATCCCGCGTGCGAGGTAGGTAAACTGGCCGTCTACCGTGCCGGAAACGCCTGCATTCAGAAAATACACGCCGGGATTGAGGCAACAGGAAAAACGAAAGCGTACGGTGACGCACTGATCGGGATCAACGCCGGTTACATCCCGCACGATCGCCGGAAACGATGCTCCCCCCAACTCCAGCCCGCTGACGGTTTTGATCAGCATTCCAAAGCGGAGATCGGTGGCTGCACGATGAAATTCCACTTCGTAAGTGTAGACATAATCGTGACGCCCCGCGACATTATTGACCTGGCGACCATCGAGGGTCAGGAGTTTGGGATTGCGAATATCAGCGCCCCGAGGTTCGTAGGATAGGGTGTGGGTGGGAACAAGTGCCGGATCAAAAAGTCACGCTCGATCGCCATTCCCAAGGCGCGATCGGCATCGATGCTGTGACCTCGCTTGGTTTTGCTCTGACCGTTGTGGCCTAGCTTGGGTTCCAGACTGTCCGCTTGTCCGATGCCATTTGACCGCTCATCGGTGGTCTCGTCCGTGTGATAGCTCGATCGTGGTAAGTCCGGCCAGAGCGGCGCATCGGGAATCGCTTTTAATTCATCGCGCAAGGTTGGGTAGCGATCGCTGGGTGCATAGATCAGTTTGTGGTACTGGTCGATCACAAATTTGGATGGTGGGTGATGATCGCCTCGCCATGATCGAGCAGCAAGGCGCGATCGCAAAGTTCGACCACCTTGGACGCCGCGTGGGACACAAACAACGTCGTACAACCTCGCGCCTGCAACGACTCAATCCGGGAAAAACACTTCCGCTGAAAGGCTTCATCCCCTACGGCTAGCGCCTCATCCACCACCAAAATATCCGGGTCAACACTCGTCGCGACCGCAAACGCCAGCCGCACAAACATACCGCTCGAGTAGGTCTTGGCCGGTTGATCCAGAAAATCACCGATATCAGCAAACGCAGCAATATCATCGAATCGATCCTCGATCTGAGCGCGACTCAGTCCGAGAATTTGACCGTTAAAAAAGACGTTTTGTCGCCCGGTAAATTCGGGATTAAAGCCGCTGCCGAGTTCTAGCAGGGCAGAAATGCGGCCACGAACCTGAGTTTGACCAGAGCTTGGTTGCAGGGTTCCAACAATAATTTGCAGCAGCGTACTTTTGCCGGAGCCGTTGCGTCCCACAATGCCGAGGGTTTGACCACGCGGAATCTCAATACTGACGTCACGCAGAGCCTGAAATTCCCGATATTGCTGACGATTGGGAAGGAGAAGTTCTTTGAGCCGATCGCTCGGTCGATCGTAGCGACGAAACGATTTGGCAATATTACGAACCGAAATAGCAATATCTTCCATAAAGTCAGCAAAGTCAGCGCGTGGCAGAGGAAAACGTCCGTTGAACGATTCAAGCTCGCCGCATCAGGCGAGGGTTGATCAACCACGTTTTCTAACCACCATCGTTTCGAGTTGGGCGAAAAACTAAAACCAAAGGGTACGCTTCACCCTTCTGCGGGTGATGTTGCGTTTCACAGTGAGGATACCATCCTCACGGAACCCTCCCAATGACCGCAGAAATAAATCCCTGATCGCCCTGATTCGATGAATACCACAAGGCCGGGGAAACGCAACAACACCAGCCCGATACGGCACAATTGGCAAAGAGGGCTACTTTCGCCCTAATCTAGCCCAGTACCGTTGCTGAATATTGCCATGAACCCGAACATGCTGCGCCCGATCGCCCGTCGTTTTGCCCGTTCCTTAACCTCAAGCCTTGCCCTCGGTAGCTGCTTCACACTGCTCGCCATCCAAGTCCCGGCTCAAGCGGGGCAATGGTGGCAAATTTCAATCCCCCATGGAGCGATCGCAACCGAACTACGAGCAATGCGCCAGCCAACTGCTCAATCATGATCTCGACGAAGACACGATCGCCCTCGCCTGCGCCACCGCTTTTTCACCAACAGAACTGTCCGCCTGCGTCAGCGAGATCGACAACGCCACATGATTTCCGCTGCCGACGCCCTCGATGCCTGTCGTGAAGTGCGTCGCCCTCAGGAACTCTCAAGCTGTACCGTTCGCATTGATGCTGACTTCACGCCCGATCAACCGCTCAAAGTCCTCGACAGTTGCCGACGCAGCCTCCTACCCGTCGAGTTTGCCAACTGCACGATCGGTATCGAGAATCACATCCTGATGGACGTGGATACGGCAATGGCGACCTGCCTGGATGCGAGCGATCGAGTGCGTGATGTCTTCCCCACGTTTATTCCGACCGATCGCTAACCGGTTTTGGAGTAACCAAACGCAGTAACCGAAATATTATTAATTAATATTTCGGTGTGTAAAAATTTGAGGCTAATTCGCCGAATAGATAGGCTTCGATCGACCTTTCGCCGGTATGCGTGATCGAACCCCTCAAACTACAAAAATCTAAGTTGACATCAAAAAAGCCAAGTTCCCATTGGAACTTGGCCTGACTGACTGAATCTATCACACTGGATTGGAATGTAATGTGTACGTCAGTCGCGAACCCGAAAGAAGTCAGCCAAAAATTACTTTACGGACGTAGAGCAAATCTATAAAAACCGATATCTGAACGAAATTCGATGATCGTTCGTTGTCGTGAACGAACGTTTTGCTAACGCTTAGTAGCCGCGATTGTTAGAGAAGCTACCTGTCGTGCGTTGCTCACGAGGCTTTGCCTTGTTGACACGAAGCTGGCGACCCATCCACTCAGCACCGTCTAGTGCTTCGATGGCTGCCGATTCTTCATCATTGCTATCCATGTCTACGAATCCAAATCCACGTGAACGACCGGTGTCACGGTCGGTAGGGATTTGAGCACGCTTGACTCCACCGTATTCAGCAAATATCGCGGTGAGATCTTCTGCGGTAGCGTCGTAAGACAGGTTACCTACGTAAATGGCCATTAAAAACTCCGAAAAACCGAAAAGAAAAGAACGCTTTTTCCAGTCTTGAAATTAGCTTTAAAAACTGCTGTCAATTCTGCAAAAATGTCTGGTCTTAGAGTAGCACAGCCCCATTGGCTACGTATCGTCTAATTGTTGATTATGTCATAGGTTTCATTTATCAATGGGAGGCTAAGTTGCTCTCGCTACAATGCTTGTGAAGCCGTATCGCCTATTTATAGGCGTAAAGGTAGGCGGCGGGTGCGGACTGGCTATGGATTTAGCCTTTTGATCGCGAGACGGAAGCTGCTGAACTAAGATTGAAGCCGCGCATCTATTATTGCCCCATCTTAGCCCGCTTGGCGCTGGACATGGTTATTCTGGCGACATGCACGGCCTGTTGTGGGGTGGGCGCTGTGTTTTGCATCTTGCGCCTGGTGTTGCCTGCGGTTCTGTTTCTCTCTACTCTCTTGACTCTTCCTTTGTGTCATGCCCAGCCCGTCCTTATTTATTTCGTCGGTTGATGAGCGCTCGCCGTCTCGCGGTGCTTCCGTCATGGTTCGATCGCGTCATTGGCGTCAACGGTTCGGTTTGTTGCTGCTTGGGGTAGGTGCAGGGGCGATGGCACTCGGAGCGGCGGCCTACGCGATTACGCGACCTGTGTGATCGGGGGGTGCGCTCAACTCGATCGAGCGACCGCTTTGGAAGGGGAAGCTCTGCAACGTTTGCGCAATGAACCGAGTACGGCGAACCTGGAACGCAGTTGGGCGCAGATCGCGATCGCGCGGGATCTGGTCGCGCCGATTCCGGCCTGGTCGCGTCATGGGTCACGGGCGAACGATCAGCAGATGGAGCTAACGGCGGTACAGGATGATCTCCGTGCAATCATTGCAGCATTGTCGATCGGCTGGGAGGCGTCGCAGTTAAGCCAAAATCCTCCCCATCCGCTCGAACGTTGGCAGCAGCTTGAGGAGCTGTGGGGTCAGGCGATCGCGCGGTTGGAGCAGATTCCGGAGAGTAATGCGGCGTATCCGGTGGCACTGGTGAAGGTGACGGAGTACCGCGATCACCTCGATGCGATTCGTCGGCGGACGGTGCTGGAGCAGCGGGCGGAGGAAAATGTGGCGGCGGCACGGCTGGCGGCGCAGGTGGCGGGCGATCGCCAGCAGAGTGC
>JAAUPN010000001.1 GCA_012033105.1 Coleofasciculaceae cyanobacterium RL_1_1 | reverse complement strand
GTTGGGAGAGGGGTTGGGTGAGGGTTTGTTCCCACTGGGGGATTAAGTCATCCCAGCCGTAGGCGTTGAGGGTGGCGCGATCGAGGTCGTCGTGGATTTGTTTGAGGGTGGTGACGAGGGCGCGATCGTTATAGTCGCGGTCTTTGTTGGTGAGGGGTTGGCCTGCGCGGATTTTTTCGAGCAGGTTGTACATGCCGGTGATGGTGATGTCGGGGTGGGTGGCTTGTACGGTTTTGCGGTGGCGATCGAGTTGTTTGCCGAGGTTGCGGATGGTTTGTTTTTGGTCTTCGGTTGGGTCGAGGGAGGAAGGGATCGAAGCAAGTAGATACTTATAGTCCGTGGACTAATAAGCCTCATACAAGCAGTATTAAGCGGTATGAGCAAAGTAAAAGATGAGCGATTAATTCGTTTGGGTTCCAGAATTAGAGAAATACGAAAAGCAAAGGGTTTATCTCAAGAAGCTTTTGCTGATAAGTGCAATCTCGACCGGACGTACATAGGAGGTGTAGAGCGGGGAGAGCGTAACATCTCTTTCCTAAATCTCTATACCATTTCTTCCAATCTAAACCTTTCGCTCTCGGACTTACTTATTAATATTTAGCTTGAGATGAAAATAGTTGAAATTGTTGATGTGATTGAATCAAGTGCGGTCATAAACTCTAACTTATGGAAGAAAGGGTGGAATGATATTGAAGATGCTATTCATGCAATTGATTGGCCGCACGGATCGGGCACTTTTTCCCTTAATCCAGAAGGCAAACACTCCAACGGTGTGAAGCCTATAAAAGAACCTGCAATCCATTTATTGAAGGATCGTGGATGGAAGGTAGAAAGCCTTCCATCTGATCTATCAGGTGTGAGGATGGGCAATTTAGATGCCATATATAGCGAATCAGAGAAAGCGAATATTGGATTTGAATGGGAAACTGGCAATATCTCATCAAGTCATAGAGCGGTGAATAAGATGCTACATGCACTATTAAAAGGTGGTCTCATTGCAGGAGTCTTAGTTGTGCCATCGCAAGCTATGCGACAGTACATAACTGATCGAGTGGGAAATATTACTGAGTTGCGTGAGTATTTCTACGTTTGGTCTCAAGTCTCAATCCGTCAAGGTTTACTTCGCGTCGTCGCAGTCGAATATGACAGGCTGGATAGAAATGTTCCGTTTATTCCTAAAGGTACTGACGGTAGGGCAAAAAAGTAAAATCACCGAGGGTTTACTCTTCGACACAATCATGATTTAAATGTTGAAAAATTTCACCATTAGTGAGTCTTTCAATAATAACTTCACAACTTTCAATCTCCGTTCCGATCCAGTGTCTATGTTTTGATTCACATACTGAGAAAGTTGTACCAGATCCACCAAAGGGATCAAATACTAAATCTCCTGCATTAGTCGCCATATCAAGAACTCTTGACAGTAGTTTAGTTGATAGCTGATTACTTTTTCTCTTTTTGCTCTTATATTTCCAGTGTCGAACTGGAGTTATATCACTCCATACGTCGCTCAGGTTGATACCGTTGGGATTAATCGACTTACGATGACCACCATAGTCTTTGATCTCACCTCCACAGTGTCGACAAACTTGAATTGGGGTTCGGATTTTCTTGAATGTCTTTGGCTTCTCCCCCTTAGAATAGTACAGAAGACTATAGTGAGAGGGATATAATTTTCCCTGGATCGGCATACTCATTTTGATGTCAACAGCGATCCAGTGACGAAAATTCATGTCGAGTTTGCTGAGATGATGTCCCGCAAAAATATTCCATTTAGGCAAGTTGTATATGAATATAGAACCTCCGTCTTTTAGAATCCTTACACACTCAGAAATCCAAGAATACATCCACACCAGATACTCTGTCTCTGAGCGTTGATCATCAACTTTAGACCCATATTTTTTGCCTAAGTTAAATGGAGGATCAGCAAATATCATATCTACACAATTAGAGTTCATCTTTTGAAGTACATTTAAGCAATCATCTTCAAAAAGAACACCTTTGCTGGTTGCAAAAATTGGCTGAGTTGGCTGACAAAAAATATGACTGTAATCCCAAGTAGCCTCTTCTATAAAGCTTAATGTTGTTTGAAGACTGTGCATCCGCTTGTATAACCAGCAATAAGTTGATGTCTATGAGTATCATTCACTGGATGTGGGGCTGTCAAGTTCGTAAAATCAAGCCTTAACTCCCTGAGATACACTTTGACCTACTCATGCACCAACAACAACTGTTCAAAAAGGCTCTATATCTCTCCTTCCACCCTTATCCATCAACTGCCAAAATGACTCCACCCCCGGCTTAAACCTCGCCGAATCGTCCAAAAACTCCGTAAAAATCCCCCGACGCAACAATGCCACATCCTCCGCAAACATCGTAAAAATACAACGCATCAAAAACGCCGCGATCGCCCCCGCCTGCGCCTACCCGTGCTGCGCCTCCAACTGCCGCGCCAACACCGCCAACGGTTCCGCCGCCTCCCGTGTCACCAATGCCGAAATCCGTTCCGGGTTGCGATTCTGCGGATTCTCGAAAATATCGACAAAAAACGCGATCGTCTCCGGCTTGGCGAGATCCGCGATCGGCACACGCCGCCGACTCTCGTAATCCCCATAATCCGCAAACGTCCCCACCCACGACTCACTAAACCCCTGCCAAATACTGAAATCCCCGCCCACATCGCAGGTCATCACAAACGGCGGCTTTTCCGGTAACGCCCGCGCGTAGTCGATCGCCTGATTAAACGCCAGCTTCATATATTTCCGATGGCTCGCCGTCCCGCGCTTGTTCGCCGACGCCCCCGCCATCTTCGCCTCCAAGACAAAACAGCCCCGCTTAAACGCATCAATCTTGCCCGTCTTCGCACGACCACCCGGAAGCACCATCTTGACCGGCTTTTCATAGCAGTATTCATCAGCGCCGTCCGTCTTCAGACCTGGCGGCTCAACCCCGATCGCCGCACATAGCTCACTAAAAAACGGCTGAAAATTCGCCTCCTCGCTGCCCGTCCTGCCTTGCCATTTCTCGACAAATTGCGCGACGCGATCGAGCGTATCCGCCGAAATCGGAGCCGGATCAAACAGATAGTCAGACATAAAACCAAAACCACCCAGCGGCGAATATTCCCCTCTCAAGTTATCGCATTCGGCATTACCCAGTGCCGCACCCCTATTCTCGTCGCAATATTTGTCCCAAACCTTCCGGAACAGATCGCCACCCCACGGATAAAGGTAGTGGTAGATGCACCCTGACATTTAAACCCCGCGTTCCTTCGCGAACACGGGGTTTTTATTTGTGTATTAGCAGAGTTGTCTTGGCGCAAACGTCTTGCCAACATTCAACAGGATTACGAGGGTTGTAAAGTGTTGAGCAGGTGGGCGATGCTCACCTGACTCAAGCCTCTCAAACCTTAACCGCGATCGCGCTAAATTTCAGCGTACGCTCGATCGATCAACCGCTTCGCCAACGTCTGTACACCTGTATGTGCGTAGTAATTCGTACTCATATCGAGCAGAGCCGCGAGATAATCAAGTTTGTCATCGCTAACTTCGATAAACGACTGCAAACTATGCACGACCTTTTGTGGTGTCAGATCACGCTCGGCGACAAAATTGCCCATCCAATTGCTTACCGTCCCAAAACTGCTTTGGATAAAGCCCAACTGTCCACCCGCACCACGATCGGGAATGAACTGCTTAATTTTGTTAAAGCCAGGATTATCCTTGAGGTCGCCCTCGGTTAGGTTGCCGAGTTTTTCTGCGACTAGGCCGATAAAATCAGGGCCGAGGGGAATGAGGCCATCAAAGCACACCAACGCCGCCATGCGCATCAGTGACTCACCGCCGTAATCGCCGAGGGAGGCCATGAAATCACCAACGCTATTGCCCGGAATGCCGTTAATTTTGCAAAACGCGATAATTTCGACGATGAGCTTGAGACTGAGATCGATCGCCTGGGCTTTGTCTGCCCGTGGTGTGAGCTTACTCAGCAGACCCAAAAGCGGCACTTTTTCGCCAACTTTATTCGCCAGCGCCGCCGTCCCGAGGGCGCTCCCCGCCGAGTCGATCGTGTCGTACAACCACAGCGCGTTTTGATAACCCTGGGATTTATCGTTATACAGCTCGATCGCGCGATCGCTGACCATCTGAATCAAGTTATCGTCGTCTTCACCCGTCACGGTGCGGATCGTATTTTCCCAGCCGATCAGATTATTCCATTGGCCTGGAACCACGAAATCAAGAGACTTTAAGGCAAAAATGGTCATGCCGCTACTTGGCAGAGCATCGACACGTTCGTTAATCATTTGAGACATAGTTTGAGTGTGAAGTTTGGGTGAGATTTGGGGCTGAGATTTGGGGCTGAGATTCAGAGGTGAAAGGAGGTGAAACTGATTTTTACGCAATGGCTTCATTGTTCAATTTAAATAGGCGATCGTCACCCCCGTTCCACCGTCGTTTTGTGCGGCCAACTCAAATCGATCGATATACGGCGATCGCGTCAGTAGCTCATGCACCCCGAGGCGTAACTTACCCGTCCCCTTGCCGTGGATAATCCACAACGCACCACCGATCGGTACAGCTTCTGCGATCGCCGCTTCGAGCTGCTGTTCTGCCTCAGAAATCCGACTACCGCGCACATCAAGGGTATTTTTCGAGGTGCGAATGATCGGCGCTTCTTTTTTCTGGGTTGCTTCGGTCTTGGCCTGTTTCGCTTGGGCTTTG
This sequence comes from Coleofasciculaceae cyanobacterium RL_1_1, assembly GCA_012033105.1. Taxonomy (GTDB): domain Bacteria; phylum Cyanobacteriota; class Cyanobacteriia; order Cyanobacteriales; family Geitlerinemataceae; genus RDYZ01. Next base: position 55,086 of record JAAUPN010000001.1, on the reverse strand, counting down.
GTTTTGGCCTTCGGTTTCGGTTCCGGGAGATCCGGCTTTTTGCCGTCGAGCGACTCGATCTCAGCGAGAGCGATCGTCATTTTCATCAAACCAAACCGCACCGTTAACTCATTATCTTTACTCACATCACTCAAAACCTCCGCCGTTTGCCCCAGACGCGGAATCCGCACGCGATCGCCCAGTTTCGGCTTAAAGCCCGGTTGCGGCTTGGGCGTGGTTTGGGAGGGGAGGCGGGTTTGAGCGATGTCGTTAATCGTCTCGGTGGCCACCCGAGCCGTCTGGGCGGTGGGGTCTTTACTGCGCTGAAGCTGGCGGATGACCTTGGCGATTTCGCCTTTGGCCTGATTAATTTCCAGCCGCACCGCTTCCTCTTGTTGCTGCTTGAGTTCGGCCTCGCGGAGCTTGAGCTGTTCTGCTTTTTGGGAAATTTCGCGGTTGAGCCGTTCCGCTTGGGTGACGAGCTGCTGGGCTTCGTTGGCTTTGGCTTCCTGGCGGCGACGTTCGGCTTCGAGTTCGGCGATCGTCTGGTTTACGTCGGCGACACCGGTGGGCGCGATCTGGTGTTCTGCCAAGTCGAGGACATGGGGATCGAGACCAAGGCGACGGGCGATCGCCAGGGCATTGGATCGACCGGGAATGCCCCAGAGCAAGCGATAGGTGGGTTTGAGGCTAACATCATCAAATTCCACCGAGGCATTCTCAAAGCGATCGTCTTGATATTTGAGGGTTTTAAGTTCGCCGAAGTGGGTGGTGGCGATCGTTAGACGGGCGCGATCGGCTAGGGTTTTGAGCAGGGCGATCGCGAGGGCGCTGCCTTCGGTGGGATCTGTACCGGCTCCGACTTCATCGAGTAACACCAGGGCGTTGGCGGGTGGTGGTGTGGGTGCTGGTAAGTCGGATGATTCGGATAATTCGGCGAATTCAGGTAAGTCGGGTGATTCGGGTGATTCGGGTGATTCAGCTAATTCGGATAATTCAGGCGTTGCGATCGAGGCTTTGATGAAGCGAGATGGCGAATCGATGCCCGCGATCACCGGTTCAGGCAATGTCGCTAAAATCCGACTAATACGGCGAATATGACCCGAAAATGTCGATAGACTTTGCTGTAACGATTGCTCATCGCCAATATCCGCCAAAATCTGACCAAACCAACAAATTTCTACCGGTTCCCGTGCCGGGATAAATAAACCGCAGCGTGCCATCAGTGCCGCCAAACCAATCGACTTGAGCGTTACGGTTTTACCGCCCGTATTCGGCCCCGTAATCGCTACCACTTTTGTTTGCGATCGCACCGGCGCATCGATCGCCACCACCGGTGTACCGTTTTCGTGTTTATGCTGCCAAACCAGCAAGGGATGGCGCAGCGTCCGCAGGTTCATCGGCTCATCAGGAGCTACGAAACGCGGGGGATTGGCTTCGAGCCAATAGGCATAGCGGGCGCGAGCGACGGCCAGATCGATCGTGGTGACGATCGCCAACAACTGCTCCAAACTCTCCGCCACCTCCGCCACCTGCACACTCAGAGCGCGTAACACCACCTCTTCGGCTTGGCGTTCCTGGCGTTGTAGCGTCCGCAATTGGTTATTGTCATTGACAATCACCTTCGGTTCGATATAAAACGTCGATCCGGAGCTGGAAATATCGTGGACAATGCCAGGAACTTCGCCCTGAAGTCCGGCTTTCACGGGAACAACGTAGCGATCGCCGCGCATTGAAATCGAGTGTTCTTGCAGCGCCGATGCGTGGCGTTGAATTAGACGGTACAGGGTTTGCTGAATGCGATCGCGTGTACTTTTAAGCTGACTGCGGATGCGTTCGAGGTCGGGGCTGGCGCGATCGGTCACCGAGCCGCGTTCATCGACGCAGCGATGGATCTCTTTTTCCAGTTCAGGATGGGTGCGTAGCTCTGAAATCAGCGCCGTCAAGACGGGCAAATCGAGGTCATCGAGACTGTCGATCGTCCGCCGAATTTGCCGCGCTCCGGCCAGGGTTGAGGCAATATCATTGCATTCCTCACCCGATAGCAACCCTTGCAGTTGCGCCCGCTCGATCGCCCCGCCAATGTCCGTAATCCCGCCAAACGGAATCCCCGCATCGACACTCAGCTCGATCGCGTACGCCTCCTTGGTTTGCGCTAACAGATATTCGCTATCGGCTTGGGTGGTTGGTAGCTGAAGTTGTCGCGCGGCGATCGCGCCGAGTTTGGTGGCGCAAAAGGTCGAAAGATGCTGACAAAGACGCGACCATTCAAGCAGGTCAAGGGTTTCGGATTGAATCAACGGTGACGCAAGGGGCAACGGTGGGCTGGAAATTCGGGTTAACGGGCAAATGGCGATCAAACGCCTGATAGCTGGGGTGCGTTGTCGTCTGTCCTCAGATCAAAAGTTGCTACGTTAATTTTACCGATTGTTATTAATCTTAAAATTAATTGCCACGCTGTGTCCTCGATGTCCGCGATTCTATATTCAATTCATCCCAGGAGTTGCCGTTATGATCCCCGTCCGTGAAGCTGAAGCGATTATCCTTGGGTGCATTCAACCGTTTAACGTGATCGGCGATACGGAGTCGATCAAACTTGACCGAGTCAGCGGGCGCATCCTGTCCCAGCCCGTCGCCAGCCGCCTCGATTTTCCCCACTGGGATAATTCCGCGATGGATGGCTATGCGGTGCGGTTTGCGGACGTGGCTCAGGCGAGTGAGGCCGAGCCGATCGCCTTGGAGGTCATCGGCGAAGTTCCGGCGGGATGTGCGCCCCAAAACATGGTGCATCCGGGTCAAGCGATTCGGATTTTTACGGGATCGATGTTGCCCAAGGGAGCAGACACGATCGTGATGCAAGAGGACACCACGCGCGAGGACGATCGCGTCGTGATCCATCGTGCGCCAACCGCGATCGGTCAGTTTGTGCGCACCAAGGGAGAATTCTACCAAAGTGGCAATACCCTACTACCGGCTGGGATTGCCCTGACCGCCGCCGAAATCGCAGTCTTAGCAGCGGCACAATGTACCCCCGTTCGGGTGTTTCGTCGTCCCCGTGTGGCGCTGCTCTCCACAGGTCGTGAACTCATTCCACCCGATCAGCCGCTGCTCCCCGGCCAAATCGTCGATTCCAATCAAGTCGCGATCGCCAGCTTTCTCGAACGCCACGGCGCGATCGTCCTGCCCTTTGGCATCATCGGCGATGACCCTCGGGTGACGGCGGCCACCATTGCCCAAGCGATCGAAGAGGCCGATCTGGTGATTTCCACCGGTGGTGTATCCGTCGGTGACTACGACTATGTGGAGGAAGTCTTAGAGCATCTTGGTGGTACGATCCAGATTCGATCGGTGGCCGTCAAACCGGGAAAACCCTTAACCGTCGCAACCTTTCAGGTGGCAGAGGGCAAACGCGATCGGTCTGTGGTCTATTTCGGTCTTCCCGGCAATCCAGTCTCTGCCCTCGTAAGCTGCTGGCGGTTTGTCCATCCGGCCTTGCTCAAACTCTCCGGTTTAGCCCGAGGTTGGGAACCACTGTTTGTGCGGGCAACGCTGCGAGAAGCGTTACGGGCAGGCGGAGGCCGTGAAACCTATATTTGGGGATCGCTGTATTACGGTCGCAAGGGTTTTGAGTTCGATCGCGATCGGGGTAGCAGCAGTTCCGGTAACGCGATCGGTTTGGCTTTAAGCAATGGGTTAGCGGTGGTTCCGGTGGGGACTACGGCGATCGCGGCGGGTGAATCCGTGGAGGTCTTGCAAATTGGTATGCCGATCGTGGAGACCTTGAACACGCTTTAGTGAATACTCTTTAGCCCTCAAGAAACCTCCCGTCATTACTACCCACACCAGCCTTGATGTACGGTTGAACGGCACTGTTTACCTCAATAAAACTTCATAGTGCTTGATAGTAAACACTTCACAATCCAAGAACAGTTGTATCAATCTCTTGTTTGGGGATCGCTCTTGCTCTACATTAAACACATGAACAAACGGCACGATTCCCAGGACGAAAAAGGGAACAACGAAACAAGCCGTTTCACGCACGCTTCGAGTCGTAATCGTCAAGGAGGTTCACACGCTGGTCACTACAAAAGCTGTCGTAACACGTAGTCCTGACATCCGTACCAAGCACCTATATTTTCTCACTTGATTCCTCGGGAAACCTGAACGTATCACTTTGCATGTCGGTTAAGCCGTCATCCGTTCAGAACCAGTTCATCCATAGCTACTAGAGAAAATCCTGAGTGTTGAACGTTCGTCATTAAGTTTTAGGCTACTTCGTTAAAAGACACAGCATCTGTACCCTATCGTTAGGGAGATTTGAACACTGATCAAGACGAAATTTTCCGTAGTCCGTAGTCCTGAAGCTCGTCCGAATTGCTTACGCTTTCTCCTCTAAGACCCGGGAGACCTGAACATACCAGCCCGTTAGCTGTTGGCTCATGTGTTCAGCTCGAGTTAATTTACACATCCGAGAAAAAATCGTAGTGATGTTGGTCTAGCACAAATTCCGAAAGACTGCTGTAGGTCATAGTTCCTGTTAGTTTGGGAGGTTTGAATTTTTGCGAGAAAGACGATTGCAAGAAGCAGTGACGCCTACATTGATCGCTGATATTTTCTAACTTGATGGTTTTGGGAGCGCTAACGATACACTCAGTATCAGGTTATCTCCAGCTCATTATTGAAGAATGCAGAAAGCAAATTAGGCTATGCAATTAGGCGTTTCTGTTTCGCCGTTGTTACCGGTTAGGTTATCGATATCATATCTTTCAAGTTGTGTTGTGGCTTGTGTAGTACTCAACACCTGTTATTCACTCTTAGCAAACCAAACAAAATCAAAAAGACCCGATGATCATTATGGAATGATCATCGGGTCTTTTTCATGCAATGCAAACCTAATATAGTCACTCGCAAGGAGGTTAGGACATGCCGCACTTCGACTCCGCTCAGTGCTCAGAATACTGCTTTTAACTTGTCCTAACCTGACCGATGATGATTATATGAAGTCTGGTTTGGCTTGTGGCGATCATGAAAAACTCCAATGAGCACCGAGCGGAGTCGAGGTGCGGTTTTCACTGAGCGCGATGATCTCAGCCTAGACGCAAGCGGATTTTGTACAACGGGTTTACGGCAATTTTTGATAGTACACAAGCTGCCGATCGGGGAACAGTTCCGGGTGAAAAATCTGCACCAAATCCGCTAAAATCACCTGCGGTTCAAGTAACCCCGTTTCCCAGTAGTCATTACCGCCCGTTGCGTTCGTTTTCGCTGTGTTGTTATACATCCGATCGCGCTGCCACGCCTGAAACTGACCATAACGCGGATCATCGGCGATCGCTGCCGCCCGCGTTGGCCACGCCGGATTCATATTCAGCCACACATCCGCTGCCGCTGCCACCTCATACACCGCCTCAAAATCCAGCGGAATGGTCACTGGAGCCGTCGAATCGCTCCAGAGATAATTCGCCCCTGCATCCGTCAACAACTGCGCTCCATAACTCCGCCCACCGGAGACATACCACGTTCCCTGATAGCTAAACCCGAGCAGCACTGTCGGACGTATTGCCACCGACTTCGCCAACTCTGCCACCGCTAGATACTCCTGCTCGATCATTGCAAATAGTTCGTTCGCCTCTGCCTCGCGGTTAAAAAACAGTGCCATAAACTTCAGCCATTCCGCCCGCCCCAACGGCGATCGCTCCACATATTCTGCATTTAACACCACGTTTAACCCCGCCTCGCTCAGTTTTGGATACACATCGCTATTGGGATCGCCGATGCTGTGGGTCATGACGAGATCCGGAGCGAGGCCGATGATGGCTTCGAGGTTGGTGGATAGATTGCGGGTGACCTCGATCGCGTCGCCGGAGGCCAGGCGATCGCGGACGCTGAGGGTGCTGATGTGGTCAGCGCTGCCGGTTCCGACGAGCCGATCAATCACACCGAGACGATCGAGAGGGGGGAGGTGGGTGGTGGACAGAGCGACGATCGAGCGGACGGGAACGGTGATGACGCGATCGGGATCGACGCCAGCGGGAACGGGTGTACCGCACTGAACGAGGGTATAGGTGAAGCTGCGATCGGCATTCTGCCAGGTTCGCGAACCGTGACGGTTTTGTAGTGGCGGTGGTATTCGACGCTAAAACCGTTGGCGTGATCGGTTTTGGCTTTCTCGGGGAAATAATCGACGCTGGGGTCATAGTTGCTGACACACTCATCGGTGGTATCGATCGCGGTAGGCGGATCGGTTTGTACCAGGTTCGATCGCCCACAACTGGTGAGGGCGATCGAACTGAGGAAGGCCACCAGCAACAGCGGTTTGAGCGAAATCAACCGAACGTATGTCATGTGCAATCCGATAGGATTTCTACGAGGCTAAAACGTCCATCGAATGCTCGCACGGGCGTTACGACTGAGGCCGGGATAACCTGGATACAGCTCAAAGTTTTGATCAAAGAGATTATTTAAGCTGGCGTTGAGGACAAGGTTTTCTCCGATCGGGATTTGTGTTTTGAGATCAACGGTAAGGTAATCCCCAAGGGTTTCGGTATTAGCATTATCGACGAAAAATTCGCCAATGTAATGCAATAACACCCCCGCATAAAGTCCATCAGGACGTGCATAGGCTAGTCCAAAATTTAGACTATTCGCATCTCGAAAACTTAGATCATTTCCCTCATTTGAGGAATTACTATCACTGAGGATTTCCGTATTATTGAGCGTGACATTGGTGAACGCAAAGAGATGTTTGGCGAGTTCAACATCGAGTCCAGCTTCAAGGCCGATCGTCTCGGTTTCACCAATATTTACAAAAGTACTCGGTGAGCCAAATTCAAAGGCGATCGTTTCTGAAATGTGATTGAGGAAAAAGGTCAGGCGAAATAAGCCAAAATCACCGATTTTTTGATCCAACCCAAGATCAAAGCTATTACCGCGCTCTGGATTGAGGTCAGGATTTCCAGCAATGCTAAAAGCTGCCAGTCCTTCTAAGGCTGAAATGAGCGGTGCATTAAAACTACGCGCATAATTAGCGCGTAGCGTCGTACTATCAGAAACTTTCCATAAAATACCGGCACTCGGCGACGTGAATGAGCCATTTTCAAGGCTATTAAACTCTTGCCGTAGTCCGAGATTAAGGCTTAAAGCTTCCGTGATATCGACGTTGTATAGGGCAAAGAGTGCGCCTTGATCGATATTGTCATCATAGTTTTCGGCGGAACTACCATCGAAAAAACTATAGGTATTGTTCTCGGAGGAAATGGTGCGGAAATCGAGTCCGTAGGTGAGGCGTTGAGTCTCGGCCAGTTTGAGGCTGTGCTGCACTTGAAAACCGAGCGAATTCCGATCGACTTCATCCCGGCTGAAGCTCGGATCGCGGTAGGTATAGCTGAGAAAATCGGTAAAGACTCGGGCGGTTAACAGTGATCGATCATCGTCGCTCAATTGCGAATCCCAGCGTAAATCGAACAGCAAATCTTCGCTATATTGTCGCGCATCGTCGCTCAGGCTATTGAACTGTCCGAGGCTGTCTTCACCGGTGGGGACACCGCCGGGAACGCCGATATCACGGGAAAGATACAGACCGCTGAAGGTGAGACGGTTGCGATCATTGATGTCCGCTGTCAGCTTGAGATTGAGGTTGTTGTAGTTGGCGTCGGCGTTGTCGCGCGTGCCGTCGGCGTCGATCGTCTCTAGCTCGAAGGGAAAATTATTTTCGGCGTAGGTGCGGTTGTAGCCGACCACCCAGCCAATATCGCCCGCCGAACCACGAGCGCGAATCACCTGCTGGTTATAGCCAAAGCTACCGAACCCGGCACGGGCTGAGAATTCCGGTTCGTCGGTGGGCTGCTGAGTGACGATGTTAATCGTGCCGCCCACGCCGCTGGAGCCATACAGCGCCGAGCTACCGCCGGGGAACACTTCGATGCGCTCGACAAAGTCTGTGGTGAATTCCGCGAGGTCAAACCCACCGGCGAAGCCGAGATCATTAATCGGGCGACCATCAAGCAAAATCAGGGTTTGGGTGCTATCGCCACCCCGAATAAATTGAGCGCTCTGTGCGCCCAACTGACCGCCGGTTGTGCCTTCACTCAGGACGCCGGGAAGATAGCGCAGGGCTTCTTGGACGGTGGTTGCGCCCTGCACTTCGATTTGTTCGCGGGGGACGACGTAGATCGGGCGCGAGGAGTCGCGGAGGGGACGGTCTTGGCGGAAGGGTGCGAAAACGGGCTGATCGAGGATGCGATCGATCAGAATTTCGACATCGGCTTCAGCGTCGGCTTCAGCGTCGATCGCGGGGTTAATCTCAGTCTCGGAATTATTCTCAGCGGACTCATCCGGCTCGTCGGCTTCACGGGCGTCGATCGCTTCAGACTCGATCAACTCATCTAAATCTAATAACTCTAGGGTTTCTGGCGACTCGCTTAAGTCTAATGGGTCTGAAACATTTTCAGCGAGTTCTGTGGATGCTTCTGTTGATCGTTCAATTGGCGCTTCGATCGCGGCTAATTCGTGATTTTGACTAGAATTCGCGTGTTGAATGTCAACGAGTTCGGCGTCATCATCAAGGTTTGACTGGGTTTCGATCGCCGTTTCTGCCACAGCAGGAGAAAGCGCCGCAAACAATAGCCCGAATACCGTAGCGCTATGAATAATAGGCGAAAACAAGCAGAACCGCCACGCCCAAGCGTGACGAGAATTTTGAGCAAACAGCATCCGTAACCTCGCAGATGTGAATTGAATTTATCTGTAGTGATCGGCGGGCATTCTGACTCAAAGATCTTGTCTTGCTGCCAGTTATAGCCGCGTTAATTCGCGCGACAAACTGACCAAAATCTTATTCACAGTTGCGGGACAGCGTCGGACTTGCACCGAACTTTCCCCGTTTCCTCTGATGGCTGTTCTCCATCAGAACCGAGCTAAAAAAGCGTAGCACGCAAGTTGCGCGTTACGAAAAAATTAATAATTTAGTCTCACAATCGCGATCGATTACGTCCAGAACCTCTAGACCCGTCAGACTTATTTTGCAATCGAACTTATGAATCTTCATCAGCTTCGATAATCGGCTCAATCTCGCTAGATTCCTCGTAGATCGGTTCCTCATCGACTGGATCGCTAGATTCTTCGTAGACTGGTTCTTCGTAGACTGGTTCTTCGTAGACCGGTTCTTCGTAGACTGGTTCTTCGTAGGCCGGTTCTTCGTAGGTCGGTTCTTCGTAGGCCGGTTCTTCGTAGACCGGTTCTTCGTAGGTCGGCTCAGGAGAATGAATCGGGGTCGTTTCCGGTGGTGGTGTTATGGGTTGGGGTGGGACAGATTCGTCAGCCGTCTCGGTGGTGTTCGAGCCTTCGTCTGCGATGCGAGCGCGGATCGTGAATTCTGCTTGATCGCTGGTGTAGTTGGCTTGCTGGGCGGTGGCAAGGGCTGCGCGATCGGCCTCGGCGCTACCGCTTGACTGTATAAGTTCAAATTCGAGTTCGCCGCTGGCATTGCGATAGGCGCGAATCAGCGGATCACGCTCGATCGCCTCGGCCTGAGAGCCTTGATAGCGGCCTTGGCAACCACCGGTACAAGATGTACCACCAGACGCTGCGCCCGTCGCCGTACTACTGGAGGATTGCCCCGAGCTTGTACCGCGATCGCCCGTTCCCACACCCGAGCCGCGACCTGAGCTGCGATCATTTCTGACGCCCGATCCATGCCCAGATCCACGTCCAGATCCACGCCCCGATCCATACCCAGGCCCGCGACCATTCCCACGACGTGACCCCGACACACCCCCGCGACCACCGGCTTCACCACTCGCGTTACGACCAACTCCACCACCGCTTGTTTCTGTCGTTTCGCCCGTTTCGCCCGTCTCACCCGTCTCGTCCGTCCCGCCCGTCCCGCCCGTTTCGTCAGACGCTTCAGTACCTCCTGACTCGCTGTTTCTCCCCTGTATATCCTTCGACTTGTTTTTTTCAGGATGATTGGGGGTTTCAGAGGGTTCGGGAGTTTCGGGATGGTCAGGATCGGTGGGAGTTGTGGTTGGGTCAGGCTCGACGTTTTGAGCTGGAGGATGATTTGGGTTGGTGTTTGGATCGAGGCTTGGGCGATCGGGTGTGGTGGCGATCGTGGCTAGAGGAGGTGGGGCGATAAGCTCGGCGGGAGCATCGATCGCGGTGTCATCGCTGATGACTTCGCTAATATTGGTGGCGGCGATCGCTGGGGCAGTGGCGATCGTGCTGCCGTCTAGCATCAACAATTCGACGGGTTCGGAGACCGGGGGACGATCCACCACGTGCCACCAGAGCGGACTGGTGGCGAAAACGCCGAGGTGTAGGGCGATCGAGCCGCCTGCACCGTAGAGCAAAACATGGCGCAGGCGTCGGGGTGTCGGTCGATGCATCGAAATTTGGGGGACAGGCATGGGCGAGTGGCAATCCGGTTGTACGATTTGTACGATTTGTACGATTTAGCCGTTCGAGCTTGAAACTGGATTTGCTAGCATACCGCACACACTCCAACCCAACCGATGCTAACCAAAGCTCACGCCAAGATCCTGGTCTGACACCACCGTAACTGAGTTGGTCAGATTCAGCGCCGCGCCGTTGGTAACCCGACCGATAAAGCCGCTGCCCGCGATTTGGATCAGGGCATCGGCTCCGGAGGCGACAAAGCCGACGCTGGAGGCATTGAGTTCGCCGACGATTACGAGACGATCGCCCTCCGCCAATGAAAAATCAGTGATCGTATCGACAGCATTCGCATCGGTACTGAGATCGGTGGCCGTCCGCAGGATGAAGGTATCGGCATCCGCGCCACCGGTGAGGGTGTCACGATCGCGATCGCCGATGAGAAAATCACGCCCCGCGCCGCCATTGATTACGTCATTGCCCTGGCCGCCACGGAGAAAATCGTTGCCGCTGTTGCCGTTGACCGTATCATCCCCCAGATTGCCATGCAAAATATCGTCATCTGCACCACCGGACAGCACGTCATTGTCTCGCCCGCCCCGCAGCAGATCATTACCCGACCCACCCGTCACGGCGTCGTCTCCCTGACCGGCATACACCACATCACCAATTTCCGACCCGGTTACGAGATCGTTACCCCCAAAGGTTAAAAATCCGGTGGGGTTAGCGGCGCTGAGGCTGGAGGTGAGGGCAATCGTATTGGCGGCATCATCGAACAATTGAGCGTTGATGATGAGCGTCGCTTGGCCGATGCGGTTGGCGAACTGGTTGAGTAAAGCGGTGTCCATGAAGCCCGAGGTTCGACTGGGAAGATGCCATCGGTGACCCGTGCGCCGGTGATTTCTGAGCCGAGGGTTACGGTGTCGATCGCGGCGAGATTGCTCGTGACCTTGCCAAATACGGCGTAATTGCCATCGAGGAAGGTATTGCGATCGCTGAGGTTGATATAAAACTGGGTCGAAGCGGTGTTCGGTGTGTCGGTTGCGGGTTGGCTGGCGTTGCCGCTGCGAGCCATGGCGATCGTGCCGCGCAGATTTTGCAGGGTTGGCACAGCGTTGGGAATTCCAGCTTGGGCAAAGGTGAACCCGAAGGCATACTGACCGCTGCTGGATTCGCGGATTTCTAACGGGATGGTGTAGGGAATGACAGGCTTGGCGGCGGTTCCGGCGCTGAGGCTGTTGGGGTCACCCGCCTGGATGACAAAATCATCGACGACGCGGTGAAATTCAATGCCGTCGTAAAACCCAATTTCGACCAAATCGACGAAGTTACCGCCCGTGTTGGCGGCGTTGATGCCATCTACTTCGATCGTCAGTGGGGTTCCGTCGATGACCATGGTGACGTGACGAGGCCGGTGAGATGGTGAAAAGTTTCCATCGGTTGAGGTGTCGAAATGTGGAGGGTTAGGAGCGAGAGGAGGGACGGAGCAGACGGTGGGCGTGTCCACAAAGGCGATCGTCAGACTCGATCGTTCCCAGAGGTTGCACATCTTATCGCTCTGGAACTATTGAACCGCTGAAGGGTCAGATGTTCCGCTGATCGTCGTTGGGCTTTAGCCCTTGTGGGCGCGTTGCGGAAAAGCGCTGAAGCGCAACAACGGCCAGACTCTCAACACCAAAGTGCTAGACGATTAGGTGTCTTCCTTCACAGGGAAACGGTTCACGGCGTAGGCCGCATCACGAGCCAGTTGTTTCATCCGATCGCTCAGGTGCGGCACGTGGGGAATTTGCGACAGCACATCCAAGGTACGGCGCAGCACTCGCACGATATCGCCATCATCCAGACTGGTATTGCCGCAGAGATCCTCCCATTCTGCACCGAGCGCCCACTGTTCCACGAGCGAAACAAACTCGCGATCGAACCACACCGGCAGCGCCACATCGTAGCGCCGCTGCACCTGAAACACCCGCCGCCGCAGATTTTTGACGTTATTTAAAGCGTTCAATACTTCCGGCGACACCTCAAAGGCCGTCCAAGCATCCGGACGGGTAACCTCCACCGTCACCCCAGCACAGGCCGCCGCAAATTGATGCATCTCCAGATCTTCAAACTCGTGGCTCATTAACGCCAAGCCGAGCCACAGTTCGTTATCGCCACGTAATGCCGCGATCGCCTCGCCCAGTTCCGTCGGCTGCATCGACGTTTCGAGACAACAAAATTCGAGCAAAATATCAATCAAATCAAGGAAATCTTGCCAGTGTCGCCCGAGGTTGCGCTTCATGGCCGCGTTGCGATCGTTCAGTTGCTCTTCGAGCCGCTCGATGCGCCGCAGTTGCTTGAGGAGTGCGGTGGGGTTACCGAGCTGGTGGAGCGGGTGATCTTCGAGCGCTTCTTCTACATCCTTCACCCGTTCCAGCCACTCCACCACCTCCGGCGGAAACTCCGGCGGTGGCAGTTTGGGGATACGTTCGGCGATCGCGAAGGTGTCGCTCATCCCGGCGATCGGATGTAGCACCCGCACCAGATCCGGCGGCCACGTAAGATCGTCCACCTCAGCTAGGCGCGGCACATCCCCGAATAAATGCACCACATCCGCCGGGGTCGCGGCGTACCACATGTTATTTGACCCAAGGCAAAGAAGCTGGAGGGGACGATCGCCGCCGCCGATTTTGCCGACGAGTACCGCCGCGATCGGCTGGGGAACCGGCACATTCGGCCCTTTCAGGCTAACGATGCTACCGGTCACCGCAAATCGCAGTGCCAAAAGCAACGATTCGTGTTTCACCTCGTGCGCCTGTTCACGCAGGGTTTTGAGGATGCGTCGCTCCTCCTGTAGGCGCTCCTGAAGTTTTTGGTAGGACTCGATAAGTTCAAGATCGAGGTCGGAGATCTGCGCTTCGGCTTGGGCGAGTTTGGCTTCGACGTTTGCGATCTCGTCCTGTTGGGGCTTGAGGCTGAGATTGGCGAGGTATTGACCAAAACTACGCTCAACGAGATCTTTCGCCTGCTCGATCGAGTGGGTTTGCAACAAATTCAGCACCATGCCATAGGTGGGCGTGAATTGGCTGACTAACGGATCAGCGCCGATCGTGGCTAAATGCGCCGCTTCTTTTGCCCCTTCAAACGGCGATTCGAGCGCGACCACATAGCCGCGATCGTCCATCCCCCGACGACCGGCACGCCCCGCCATTTGCAAAAATTCCGACGCCGTTAGCAAACGATGGCCGCTATCGGTGCGCTTGGAAAGTCCCGCGATCACCGTCGATCGAGCCGGCATATTAATCCCCGCCGCCAACGTCTCCGTCGCGAACACCACCTTAATTAAGCCCAACTGAAACAACGATTCCACCAAAGATTTCCAGGCGGGCAAGACTCCGGCATGGTGCGCCGCAATGCCGCGATAGAGCGGTTCGAGCTGGTTGGTGCGAATAGCGCCGGGATTTTCGGCAACGAAGGCATCGACGATTTGGGCGACGCGATCGGTTTGTTCGGGACTGAGCAAGCTGAAGTCGCCCATTTCCGCCACCGCTTTATCGCAGCCGCGCCGACTGAAATGAAGTAAATCGCCGGGAGCATATCGCGTTCGGCTAATTTGGACACGACAAAGCTCACCGCGAGGGGACGCGGGCGGGGCGGCTTTTTGGTTTTGGTGTATTTGCCTTTGTGGAGTTTCTGCCCACGAATTTTGGGGTTGATTTGTGTGCCGCTTTTGTTGAGCAGCGGGAAAAGACCACGGCCACTGCAATAGTTGAATTCGAGTGGGACGGGGCGAAAGTCGGAGTAGATTAACTCGGTCGGGCCGTGGACGGTGGCGATCCAGTCGGCGAGCTGGCCGCTGTTGGCGACGGTGGCGGAGAGTCCGACGAGCTGCATGGCCGGAGGAGCATAGACGATCGCCTCTTCCCACACGGTTCCACGCTGGCGATCGTTCATGTAATGACACTCATCGAGCACCACGGTTTCCACGTCCTGCACCGAAGTGCCGACCTCGCCGATCGGCGTACCGTAGAGCATGTTACGGAAAATTTCCGTGGTCATCACCAGGATCGGCGCTTCGCGTTCGATCGCCACATCTCCCGTCAGCAATCCCACCTTGTCATCGCCAAATTTCTCGCGAAAATCGCGCAATTTCTGGTTACTCAGGGCTTTGAGCGGCGTGGTGTAAAACACCCGCTTGCCGTGTGACAAGGCACGATAAATCGCATACTCGCCAATCAGGGTTTTGCCTGATCCGGTTGGAGCGCAAACGATCGCGGATTTATCTTGATTCAGTGCCTCGATCGCTTGGAGCTGAAAGTCATCAAGGTCAAAGGGGAAAAGCTGGCGTAGGTCTAGTTCTGGCATAGCCATATTTTAGGCGATCGTTCTCTCTCTGAATGATGATCAGGTAATCGCTTTGGGTTGCGGTGATCCTGCTGCATTGGTGAACGGTCAAGGTAATATGCGTGGCAGTACCTCTGTGCGTTAGCGACGCCGCCTTCGCCCCCTCGGATGCCACACTATCTTTTTCATTTCCTCGCGTTTAGCACTGCGTGCGCGACCGTGCTCATCACAACCCCGATCGTCCGTCAGGTCGGTCTTACCCGTGGCCTCGTCGATCAACCCGGCGCACGCAAGGTGCACGATCAACCAATGGTGCGTTTGGGAGGGGTTTCGATTTTTATCGGCAGCACCCTAGCATTGATCGCCGTCTGGAAATTAGGTGGCTTCATCGATGCCCAGGGTCAAATCCTCAACCCCCAAGCGGAATACGAAATTTGGGGCGTGACGATCGGTGGGGTTGCTCTTCTTTTGTATTGGTCTGGCTGATGATTTGTTTAATTTGTCGGCGATCGTGCGTCTGCTGCTACAAACGACAGTGGCTAGCCTCGTTTGGGCGATCGGGGGTGTTCAGGTGAATGTTCTGAGTGTGCCGTTTGGTGACATGCTCGAACTCAACGAACCGGTGAGCTGGATCGTCACGATTTTGTGGTTGGTGGGGATGACGAATGCGATCAACTGGATTGATGGACTCGACGGTCTCGCGGCGGGCGTTTCGGGCATCGCCGCGACGATCATGCTGTTTGTCTGTTTGTTCGCCGATCGCCCCGCCGCCGCCCTGATCGCCGCCGCCCTCGCTGGGGGAACCCTCGGATTTTTACGCTACAACTTCAACCCGGCTCAGATTTTTATGGGCGATGGCGGCTCGTACTACCTCGGGTTTACCCTCGCGGCGGTGGGTATTGTCGGCCTAATCAAAAGCAGCACGGTTACGGCGGTACTGCTGCCCTACGTCATCCTCGCCGTGCCGATCGTCGATATGTCCGCTGTGATCATCGATCGGCTCCGTAGCGGTAACTCACCCTTATCGCCGATAAACGCCACCTGCATCACCGATTGCTCAGTGCCGGACTGTCCCATCGATCGACCGTCCTCTTTATCTACTGCCTGACGCTCTGGGTCGGTAGCCTCGCCCTCGCCTTCGCCGGAATTCCCAGCGGTCTCGCCTACGTGATCGCAACCACCTTGCTACTGGTCTATACGGGGTTTCTCTGTTGGCGACGCCGGGAAAATTAGGAAAGAAACAGGAGACGTTGAGCGGGATGTATTTAGCCTCTAGGACGACTGACAGGGTTGGTAAATGGTTTCATAGGTGAACTTGGGTTTTAGCTTGGGGGGCAAGGGTAAGATTGCTGTGGAGGGATCGGGTGCGATCGTCCGCTGGGTGCGCACGTGCCAGCCGGAGATTCCCCCAGCGTGATCCGGCAGGATTTCATCGAGAACGGTCGATTTTACCTGAATTTCCAGAGTACAAGGGCTTCTTCCCCATAGTTGGGTTTGTACCCGGTTTTGATCGCGATCGAGCTGAATCGCTAAATAGAGCGGCGTATCGTAGACATTTCGAGCAATCAAATCTTTGTAACCGTAGGCGACGGCGGCATCTTCCCCGAGGCTAAAAAAGCGATCGTCACCATAGGGATCGATACTGTGGCCGTGACGTTCAAGAATCTCGCAGCCACCGTAGAGCAGCGCATTAAACAGATTCGTCGCCACCAAACACAGCCCACCGCCGACATCCACCTTCACCCGCCCCCGCACAAACACCGGCCCCCGCCGAAACCCGTTCCGCTCGATCGGCGCTGGGACATGATGCCAAAAGGCGAGAATCTTACCGGGATAAACGATCAGACCGTGAAGATGGTCGATCGCAAGCTGGAGATTGGCTAACCGGTTCGCTCGTACCTCTGGCGTACCTTTGTTGGGGATCGGGGTGGAAACTTCCGCCCACAAATGGCCGTAGGGAAGCGGGCGATCGGTCAAGTCATCATGCCGCCGCCGAACGTAGCGCAGCGGGTAGCCTCGTATCCAAGTGCGGAGACCTTTGAGAATAATTCGGACTTGGCGCTTCAGGCGAGATTTCACAAGTCGCTTCCATAAGGGTTACGCGCAACGTTCACGTCCCAATCAAAAAACGTCGTAGCGATGCAATGGGATAACACAGCTACGACGTTTGATGCTCATGGGATTGAGAACGCTTTGTGGGCAATGGCGAAGGAACATCCAGCACCCGAAAACCAGCGCTCATCGCAGTTTTCGGGGTGAATTTCAGAACATTCATCGGCGCAGACTTAAACCGCAGCCAGGAGTTGATCCGCTTGCTTCGCGGTCTCGAAGAAGTAGGCCGCATTTTCCTCCGGTGTCGTCGGCAAAATACCGTGACCCAGGTTGAGGATGTGACCGCGCGGGCCTGCTTTTTTGATCGTGTCAGGATGCGATCGCGGATGAACTCTTTCGAGCCAAACAGCACGCCGGGATCAAGGTTACCCTGAACCCCCATTTCGGGGCCAAGGCGACGACGGGCATCCGCCATATCCACCGTCCAATCGACGCTGATCAGATCTGCGCCTGACTCGCCCATGCGTTCGAGTAGACCCGCACTGCCCGTCACCAGCAAGATCAACGGCGTTTCTGGATGTTTCGCCTTGATTTGCTCAAACACACGCTTTTGGTACGGTAGCGCAAACACTTCATAATCCTGGGGACTGAGTTGTCCCGCCCAGGAATCGAACATTTGGATCACCTGAGCGCCGCACTCGATTTGGTGACAGGCGTAGGTGGCGATCATATCGGCGATTTTGCCCAGCAGTGCGTGCAGCACCGTCGAGTCAGAAAAGGCCATATTTTTGATAATCGAATAGGTCTTCGATCCCTTACCCTCAACCGCGTAGGCCGCCAGTGTCCAGGGTGCACCGACAAAACCCAGCACAGCGGCTTCGTTTTTCACTTCTTCGCGCAGTGCCGTCAGGATGGGGCGAATGAAGGGGGTGGACTCGTCGGGAACGATCGGGTGGAGCGCTTCGACTTGTTCCAGGGTGCGAATCGGATTGGCAATAATCGGCCCTTTGCCTTCCGCGATATCCATCTCGATGCCAATACCGGGCAGCGGGGTAACGATATCGGAAAAGAGGATCACACCGTCGGGCTTAAACGCACGCCAGGGCTGGAGGGAGACCTCGATCGCCACTTCGGGGATCTCAGAACGCTCCCGGAAACTCGGATATTTGTCGCGTAGATCGCGGTAAGCCTTCATGTAACGTCCGGCTTGCCGCATCATCCACACGGGCGGGCGATCGAGTTTTTCGCCCCGTGCTGCTCTCAATAGGTAGGGAATGTTCGCGCCCGTCATTTACCGCGTTTCCTTAAACAAAAATTGAAAAAAATTAGCCAAATAAGCTGACGGCAAGCTTATCACGCGCTTGGGCCGCACTTATGGCAGCGATACATACCGATACACTGCGCAACATTTTGCGAGCCTTCTCGATGGAAAACGATGAACGGAACCTCCGGCCAGAGACCCCTGGGTTTACCTTGGAATGTTTGGCGGTCAAATCCAGAGCAATATCGACCATCTCTTGTAGGCTTAAGAACGGCTAAAAATGTCCCAAAATTGATCGCGCTTCCCTTTGCCAAAGACCCAATTTTTTGCCCAGAATTCCCACCTATGTCTCTCCGACCTCCGACCCGATCGCCTCATTTCACGTCCCCTCGAACCCTCGATCGCTCCCCCCAGCTCAAACCCATCACCACGATCGCCGTGGGTCTCGCAACGTTCCTATGGACGATCGCCCTCAGCCGCTCCGTTCAGGCCAGCGATGGTGCAATCTCGTCCTGGACGCCGGATATCTTTCAAGCTGCTGTCCTCGGCATGGTGCAGGGCTTAACGGAATTTATCCCGATTAGCAGTACGGCGCACCTCAAGATCGTTCCGCAGGCTTTGGGCTGGGGTGATCCGGGGGTCGCGTTTAGCGCGGCGATTCAGCTCGGGAGTATTGTGGCGGTGTTGTCCTATTTTTGGGCGGATTTGCGGCAGGTGTTGGGCGGTTCAGTGCGGGCGATTCAACGACGGGATTGGGAATCGCTGGATTTTCGGATTGCGCTGGGGATTGCGATCGGGACGTTGCCGATCGTGGTGGTGGGTCTCGTCATCAAGGTGTTACTCGGCGAGTTTTACGATACGGTTGTGCGGACATCCACGGTGGTGGCGATCGTCTCGATCGTCATGGGCTTATTGCTGGGGTTAGCGGAGGAGCTGTGCAAGCATTCGCGCGGGTTTGAGGAGTTAGGAATCAAGGATGGCATTTTGGTCGGGTTGGCGGAGGCGTTGGCGGTGATTCCGGGGGTATCGCGATCGGGGTCTACGATGACGGCGGGCTTGTTTCTCGGGCTTGATCGTGCGACGGCGGCACGATTTTCGTTTTTGCTGGGCATTCCGGCGATCACTTTAGCCGGTTTGTTTGAGCTGAAGGATTTGGTGGCAGGGGTGAGCGGCGCGGAGTTGTTGGCCTTGGTTGCGGGTTTAATTTCGGCGATCGTCTTTTCCTACGTTGCAATCGCCTGGTTAATTCGCTTTTTGCAAACCCAAAGCACCTGGGTGTTTGTCTGGTATCGCGTTGTGTTTGGTTCGGTGCTACTGGTGGCTCTTAGCCAAGGTTGGATCGCGAATTAATTTAATTCATTCATTTACAGTTCTGCGACCCTCCTGAACACCCGATCCACTACGCCAACGATCGCCACCAGGTGAAAGTCCAGTCCCAAGCTTGCCGCAGCCGCGATCGAGAGGGGAACACCGGGGCTGTGCGGCGCGATCGTGGAGTCACGTGTCGTAAATCCGCCACGCTACAGCCACGCCAGCGTGCAAGTTCGCGCTGATGCTGCTGCGCCGTCGCGCGATACCAGGCGCAGTACGCCTCGAACGCTTGCCGCCGATCAATTTCGTAGGTCAACTCACGCCGAAGTTGGTGGCGAGCGATGCGCTCATCGACAATTTGCGGCGCTTGGGGAATGATGCGATGAAAGCCTTTGGGGACAATCGACATGGATTCAGGAGGTCAAACTAGCAGGGAACAGCACAAAGAAACACGATCCTTGCGAACACGATAGCAAGTTCATCCCCTGCCAGTGGTTTCGCTGACCTCAAGCGATCAGGTGTGATGTAGTCACACCGCACCCTAAATCCGCACCCGCCGAACAATGATCATCCCATCCCCGATCGCCGCCGGACGCGCCACAAGCTGCCCCGTCGCATCAACTACATCAATGTCATAAAAATCAAACTGTTGGCCGCGATCGCGCAAATCCGTCGCCAATCGATCCTGTTCCACCTCATCCAGGTCATACCAGCGATCCATCAGCTCCACATCGAGATGATTCCGCGCAAAGTCAATTCGCACGGTGGACACAATTTCGTCCGCCGCGTATTCCTCAGATATCGTTTTAATGCGTTCCTGAAGCGCTGCAATTAAGCGCTGTTCCGGTGTAAGTGGTGGTGGAGCCGGTTCGAGTTGCGATGCGGGCATCGGTGCGGTGAGTTCATCGGGAATCTTGAGCGATGATTCGAGGTCTCGCTCCTCCGCCCGATCGTCAACGAGACCTGGCTCGCGGGGGAATGCGGTGGGGTTGGTGACTTTCTCGCGATCGAGGCGAGTGTCGCTCTCGCTCTCAGCCTCGCTCTCAGCCTCGTTCACTAACTCTAAATCCAACACCGTATCTAGATCTGTTGCGACGATCGGCGATTGTGTCTCCAGTTTCGGGTCTGGCGGCGTCGATTCGAGGGGGAGGGGTTCTAGCGGGGTGGGTGGTATGGCGGGAGGCGTCGTGATCTCGGTCGCAATCTCCAGCGGAGTAGACGGCAAACTCGTCATTGACGATCGCCCAACTCCGATCGCCACCGCAACAACTAACACAATCACAATTCCCCACACCCCTAAGCTCAGGCGCGGATCACTGGGGTTTGCCTCCAAACGCACCGCGATCGCCGTTAAGAGCGACCCCATACCGCGCAGAATTCCGGCAGTCAGTGCCACAAGCCAATTTTTACGCGGTGGTCGAGTCTGGGGCGATCGGGAAGGTTGAGGGGGTCGAGAAGAAGGAGGCATAGCACAAAGATCGGTGTGGCGATCGAGCAGAGATCGAACGGCTACCGTTAATCAAACCATTCTCAGGGTCATCTGTAGACTCTACAGCCAATTTCAAATGATATTTCCTGGATCATCCCCAGAGATTAAATGCTAGTGTCTTCAATACAAGAATTGCAAAAAAAACATAGCTTCTTAAATTGATCGTAGGATTGATCTATTTTGATCTGTAAATATTGATTATTCTAAAGAATTGAAATGCATAATGCTATGAAATAATTTTGATTATTTCAACTCATTTGTGTTGGCTTGGTTGAGTCCTAGAGCTTCAATTGGGGAATCAACTTGAATAGATTTGAGGTGCAGATCGCGCTGGGGGAAGGGGATTTCAATCTGGTAGCGAGCCAGGACATCATAGATGCGGTAGTTCAGCTCACTAATGTACTTAAATTGATTTTGTGGGTCACGAATCCAAACAAGTAACTCAAAATTAAGCGCACTATCACCAAAGCCCCGGAACCACACTTGAGGCTCCGGAGCTAGAAGCAGCGGTTCATAGTTTCGGGCAACTTCGAGCAGGGCGTCACGGACGCGATCGCTGTCGCTACCGTAAGCAACACCGACCGGAATACCGATGCGGCTGACCGGATTTCCATGATTCCAATTCACCAGTGCTTCTTCGAGAAAACGAGAGTTTGGCACAACGATCGACACATGATCGAGGGTGCGTAGCTCCGTGCTGCGCGTGCCGATACGTTCAACGGTTCCCATAAGGTCGTTGAGTTGGATAAAATCGCCCACTTTCATGGATCGATCGAAGCTAATGATGATGCCGCTGATGAAATTATTGGCAATATTTTGTAGTCCGAAACCAATCCCGACGCTCAAGGCACTGAGCAGAACTGCCAGGGAGGCGATATCGATGCCCCACACTTGCAGGACGATCGATAACCCCACAAAGAGCAGCACAGACCGACCCAGGACGATGGTGATGTCCTGAATGCCGCGATCGGCTCCCGTCACGGATAACACTTGGGAGCGAAAGCGATCGGTCACCCAGATCACGGAAAACCAAAGCCCAACGAGCATACCCAGCAGCAAGATCAGATCGAGGATCGAGGAGTAGCGATCGCCCAGTAGCAGAACCGGGCGGGTGAAATTGGCGATGAAGTTGTAGCGCCACTGTCGCGATTGGGGAAACAAATCGGCGACGTAGTAAAACGCTGTGATCCAGCCGAGAGCCTGAGCTGCGAGTAACGATAAATGCAGCAGTGTGTGGCGGGTTTGATCCGTTGTGGTGGCGGAGGGTGCTGACTTGGAGGTGGATGACGGGCGATCGTCGGGATGTAGTCGTCGTCGCAAAATTACGTCGAGTTCCCAAGACAGTAGGTAGAGAATCGCTGCAATCCCGAGAAGTTGAAATGCTTTGAGCTGTTGAGTTTGGAAATATTGTGGTTGACGTTCCTGGATGGAACGCTGAAGTTCGACGATGAGTAGATCGCGCCAAATTTCCGCTTGTTCTGTGGTGGTGAGGCCGGGTTCAATGTCGCTGTCAGTGACGGTCAGTAGGTGTCGATCGTTCAGTCGAATGGTTTCATTGCCATTGAGTGAGGCGATGATGACTTTGGGATCTGGGGACGGTGATCGCAGGAATTGACGCAGGCCGATTTCGACACGCTGTACCCGTTCTCGGGCGGAGAAGGGGCCTGCTGCGCCGAGTTCAAAGAGTTCACGCCCATCGAGAACGACGGGCGCGACGACGCGGGCCGCAAAGGGTGGTGGATCGGTGGCGGCGGCGATCGCGATCGTCGGGGTGTGATGGAAGCCGCCGATGGCGATCGCGATCGTCCACACAATCAGCAAGGTAAGCCGTAAAATTTTAGTCAGCATTTGCGGTCGCATCGGACTTCTGCGTGTCTATTCTCTAGGACTGCTTCAGATGACGCACGATCGCGTCAAGAGTGTCGGTTGGATGGTGTTCATTGCGGGGAATGGTGACGATCGCGGTGTTGAGATCGAGCTGATCCAAACCGAGATCAGTGGCACGATCGCCGAGGGCTGTGCGGGCGATCGCGATGGCGGCAGACTCTCCGACCATCAAAATGGGAGCCACGGGAACCGCGCGATAGGCGGCGATCGACTCAATCAACAGACGAAAGGCTCCGGGCTGAAAACTCGGATTGAGCCGCTGGTCATACTCGAATTTACTCAGCATAAATTGAAACGCCGCGATCGTCTGGCCATCGAGACGCGGGCAGTCTGGCACGGATTTAGCGCGGAAGGTGGGGACACAGTCCGCAAAGGGAATCCGTACGGTCATGGGGGTATCGCGTTGGGTCTCGAAGCTGTAGCAGTGGGCAATACCGTCCCAACTGTCGCGATCGCGCAGGATGAATTTGTAACGATTGCCATCACCGGTTAGGCGTAGCTTGATGCCGGTATTGGCTCCCGGATCATTGGCCTGGTTGGTGTCGCTCGGTTCAATCCCGCGTAAATCCAGCGGTGGGGTGATCGATCGCGTCCGAATCGAGGCAAAACCGCCCGAATTGGCCGTCGAGACCATGCCCTGAAACACCATACCCAACGGTGTCGCGATCGCTGACTTTCGCTCACCCCGCCCATCACCACATCATCCACCGACCCCCACAGCGTCCGTAGATCCGCATCTTCACGACAAAAATCGAAAATCACCTGGGGAGCGCGATCGGCGTTGAGGCGTTGTAGCGATTGATCGAGGTAATTATTTAGGTGATCTAAGTGACCATTCAAACCCGACTCGGGTGAATTTTGGCCGGGACGATCGCCGGAATGATGATCAGCGTGAACCACAAGGGCAACCAACCGATCATGATCGCTGAGTGCTTCAATCGCAGTCTCTGTCAAGTCCACCACCGTTGCCCCCAAGGATTCGAGAGCCTCAATCTGGGGCGAGAGCGATCGGGATGGATCGATCAGCCCGATGATCGATCGGCGAGCTTGGACAACACTGGCAGAGAACAACATCGACGAACTAGCGGCAGGCGCACCGCTCCACAGGGATTGCAGCCATCGCATCGTATCGGAAAAAGGCAGCACATCGAAGTAGGTGAGGGATTCGAGTAAGCGGCCTGGGTTCCAGCGTGGTTCTGGGGTTGGGTTCGGGTAAGTCATCGTTAGTCCGGCAAATCCAAACTTGTCGGGGCGGCAGGGCAGTCATTCTGATAGATTAACGATGATTTCGATGATGCGTTGATTTATTGATGAACGAGGGAGCAGCGGATGGATATCCTGACCGATGGTGCGGTGCAGTCGTGGGGTGAGGGGTTGCCGCCGTGGGTGTGTCTGGATGACATGTTGCGATCGTGGATTGCCGAAGATCTGGGACGCGGGGATGTGACAACCCAAGCGTTGCTGGGCAATAGTGCACGTTCGGGTGAGGCGGTGTGGATCGCGAAGGCGGACGGGGTGATCGCGGGCTTGCCGATCGCAGAGCGGCTCTATCACTTAATCGATCCGGCGGTGCAGATTGTTTGTGAGGTGTGTGATGGTGAGTTTTGCCCAGTGGGAACCACGATCGCGCGTTTTCGTGGGTCGCTGGCGTCGTTGCTGATGGGGGAACGGGTCGCCTTGAATACGGTGATGCATCTCAGCGGCATCGCGACCGAAACGCGAGCGTATGTGGATTTATTAGCGGATCTGCCGGTGTCATTGGTGGATACGCGCAAGACGACACCGGGGCTGCGAGTTGTCGAAAAGTATGCCTCGCGGGTGGCGGGCGCGATCAATCATCGCCTGGGTCTGGATGATGCGGTGATGTTGAAGGATAACCATATTCAAGCTGCGGGGGGGATTGAGCCTGCAATGACGCGGGTACAGCGGCGAATTCCCTATCCATTGGCGATCGAGATCGAGACGGAAAACCTAGAGCAGGTCGAAACGGCTCTCTTGGCGGGGGCGGATATCATCATGTTAGACAATATGCCGATCGCGCTCATGAAACAGGCGGTGGCGATCGTGCGACACAATGTGCGACCCGTGAAGCTCGAAGCGTCGGGGAATATCACGCTAGAAACGATTCGCGCCGTGGCACAGACGGGCGTGGACTACATTTCCACCAGTGCGCCAATTACGCGATCGCCGTGGCTGGATATCAGTATGCGGTTTTGTTAAAGGCGTGAATTGGTACAGGTGGCGGTTTGTCACGGCTGTTATCGTTCTCGCGCTCGGCGTGGGAATGCCGAACCGTGTCTTGCAACATTGGCCAGCATTTCTGTAGGGGTTTAGACCCATGACCTTTCGATTTGACCCTCGATCCTTTGGGATTTTTCTCGTTGTGTTTGTCATTGAGGTCGCGATCGCCCTGTGGCTCGATGATCCGTTCGTGCGGCCACTGGTGGGCGATACCCTCGTGGTGATCCTGGTGTTTTATTTCGTGCGATCGTTTATCCAAACCCGTACCCGCTGGCTCGTACTCGCGACGCTGGCGTTTGCCTGGGCGGTGGAATTTTCGCAGTATTTTCGCTTGGTGGAGTGGCTGGGTTTGGCCGATAACCGGTTGGCGGTGACGGTCATCGGCTCGGTGTTCGATTGGCGCGATCTGGTGGCTTACACGATCGGTGCGGCAATCCTGCTGGCGGTGGTGCGGGATTAACAACGACCATTCATCGGTATCGGAGTTATAAGTAAGGACGGTTTAGATATCCCTCTTTTGTCACTCTTCAAAAAGAACGGCTAAAACCCTTATTCTTTCGTTCTCATGCTCATTTAGAAAATGGCTGAAATAACGCAAACTCGTTATTAGATGGGAAAGTGGCAGAAGAGGGATACTCATGTTTATGTATGTCGTCCATACACTCTAGGCGCTAGAAGCGCACCCCCGACGCTCCGCGTCCCGTAACCCCACCAGCACCACCCACCAGGACGCAGAGCGTCCCCACAGCATTCCCACGCAGAGCCTGGGAACGATTAGACGTGTCGCGTAACCCCGTCAAAACCCAGACCTCTGAGGTCTTATTGGGGACGATTAGGATAATTGGTCATACTAGACCTATAGACCTTTGAGCCAAGGATTTGTCTATGTTGCTACAAGAAGTCAAGGAACAGGCTTTCAAACTTTCACCCAGCGATCGTCTGGCACTAATCAGCGCCATTATTGAATCCCTGCAAGATCCGCCAGTTTCCAGTACTAACCGTTCTGGAGCCATTCAGCGGATGCGAGGCTTGCTCAAGACTGATCGACCTGCGCCGAGCGATGAAGAAGTCGCAGCAATGTTGGACGATCGACGGGTGGAGAAATATCTCTAGTGAGAGTCCTGATTGATACCAATATCGTTCTAGATTTTTTGTTGCAACGAGAGCCATTTTTTCAAGACGCAGATCTTTTATTCCAGGCGATCGATGCGGGTCAAGTCATTGGCTATGTGACAGCGACAACACTCACGGATATTTTCTACATCTCTCGCAAACATACTCGCAGCGTTGATCAAGCACGACAAGCTGTTGCAGAAATGCTGGCAGCTATGGTCATTTGTCCCATTGACCGAGCCGTTTTAGAATTAGCCTTCCACTCTGGCTTGGTTGATTTTGAAGACGCAGTTCAAATCTTTGGTGCAGTTGCTCAAGGTCTAGACGTGATTCTGACTCGTGACAATAGAGGCTTTTTAAGTTCGCCTATTCCTGTTTTATCTGTTCAGGATTTATTGAAGCAACTAGGGACGTAGGGGAGCAGATTAGGATGCAGAGCGTCTAAAGAGACGTTCCTTCGCAGAGTGCAGGCACGATGCAACACTTTTAGACGAGTCGCGCCAGTAGGCTCAGACTCAATGTTTACCACGGGTCTCGACTAGAGTGAAGTCAGCTTCACGAGACCAATAGAGGCAAAGCAATGGCGTTTCTCAACCCCGACGATCACTACACCTTCAGCGCATTTTTCCAACTGCCCTACGACATAGACGAAATCCTCGCCGAATTTAGCTACCACTACACCCAACGCCGCCTAACCCTCCCCAAAGACGATCGCGCCAACCCCGAAGCCACCGCCCTGCGATCGCAAATCGAAGCCAGCCTCCCCTACGTCCAACTCAGCAGCGAAGCCGCCAAACGCGAAGTCCTTGTTGCCCCGGTATTGCTCTTGGTCGCCCGACTTTGCCGCCAAACCCTGCGCTTTGAGTATCCCCTCAAGGTCAATAACTGGCTACAAGGCTCGCTCGATTATTTGCTGCGATCGCACGGCCAAATCGTGGTCATCGCAGCCAAACGCGACGACCTCACCCGTGGTTTTACCCAACTAGCCGTCGAGATGATCGCCCTATCGATGGGAGAAGACGCACCACCGAAAATTTATGGAGCCGTGACGATCGGTAGCTTTTGGGTCTTTGGCTGTCTCGATCGCGAACAACGCTCGATTACGCAGGATATCAGCGGATTTCGCGTACCCGATGATGTGGAGGAACTGGTCGCGGTACTGATCGGAATTATCGACTATCCCAGTGAAGACACCCCGCCGACTGTCAAAGAATCGGTGCGCTAAACGATTCCGAATTATTTCGTCATTATTTCGTCGTCAGCTCAACGATCGGCGACCAACTTACAATGTCATCAAACAAACTTTGATAACCCAACTCATTCGGATGCAAACCATCCGCACCGATTCGATCGGCGATCCAATCCGAACCGCGCCCCGTCCATAATTCAAAAATATCCAGATAGGGAATATTGCGAATCTTGCACATTTCGCGAGCAATCTCTTTGTAGATGTATTGATCCGCGCGATTGTAATAAAGACAGTCTAAAAACGGCATCCGATCGGACACAACCGGAACCATCCCCACAAAAATTGTCCGACATCGACTCGCCGCGTTATCTAATAGCAACGTCAGGTCATGCTTAAACTCATTCTCGATCGTCATCGGCTTACCATCCGGACGCCCCAAACGCGGCGTGTCGTTCGTCCCCACCGAAATGATCGCCACATCCGGCACACGATTACGTAGCTCCCCTCGGCTGCGAAACTCTGCCTCAAACCGCGCCGCCACCTGTGACGTTTTATCGCCGCGTACCCCCAGGTTGTACAGCACATTGCCCGACTTCTCCGGGTGCATCCACAACCGCCGCAACCGTTCCGCCCAACCGCCGCCTGAGAAATCACCATAACCGTAGACGAGACTATCCCCGATCGCGATCGCCTTGAGGGGTTGCGTGACTGTCGGATGAGTCGTCATGGCGTTCCTTGGGGCGAAAGCAACAGTCATAGGAAAAAAGAAGAGTGATTAGAGGTGATGAATAGTAGAGCGATCATCAACAGAAGAATAGACCCGTCAAAGAGCCGTTAACAAAACTGTAACATTGACTACCTTGTAATGTTAGGGGCAATAATAAAAGCCAATCAAATCAGTTGAATTACTTATCGTTTTGGTGGTTGATCCTCGTTAATTGAGAGGCTCCAGCTCAATCAATTCATGACAGCTCTAGCACAAAAAACAGAGCGGAGTTGCGCCCTGATTGCCGCTTAGGGTTGCCAAACTTTATCCGGTAAATAGCCCTCGATCGCCCAATCTTCGCCGACGGCATAGCCGCGAATTTGTTCCAGAGCGATCGCCTCAGTCATAAAGTTAATCCCTAGATCACCCACTGGATTCGGTGCATTCACACCACCGATAATCTTAGGCGCAATAAACGCGATCATCTTTTGAACGGCTCCCTCAGCGATCGCCCGCGCTGCCAATGTCCCGCCACACTCCCACAACACCGACAGCGCCCCCCGCTCATACAACAACTCCATCGCCGCTGCCGGTTGCACCACCTTCACCTCCACCACCTCCACACCCCGATCGCGCAACCGAGCCTGAAACTCGGGACGCGCCCCGCCTTGAGTGATTACCAGTGTAGGAGCTTGATCAATCCGCCAAAGTTGGGCTTCGTCGGGTAAATCTAAGCTGCGGCTGAGGACGACACGCAGGGGGTTAGGCGCTGTGTCATCCGCGCGACAGGTCAGCCGGGGATCGTCATAACGCACCGTATTGCCACCGACAATCACAGCGTCGCAGGCGTGGCGCAGGTGATGCACCTGCGATCGCGCCGAGGTTCCACTGACCCAAGCGCTATGTCCTGTCGTGCTGGCAATTTTGCCATCGAGGGTCATGGCGTATTTCAAAATACCAAAGGGGCGACGATGCAAAATCCGATGGATAAAGCCCTCATTGATCGCCCGACAGTCGGCTTCTTCGACCCCGACCACGACCTCAATTCCAGCGTCTTCTAGGGTTTTAATCCCGCTACCAGCAACCTGCGGATTTGGATCAACGGTTCCGATCACGACCTTCGCAATGCCAGCCCGTACCAACGTCCGGGAACAGGGCGGCGTGCGACCAAAGTGATTGCAGGGTTCGAGACTGACGTAGGCCGTAGCTCCCCGCGCCCGATCGCCCGCTTCGCGCAGGGCGAATACTTCAGCGTGGGGTTCTCCGGCTTTGGGGTGAAACCCCTCGCCAACGATTTCGCCGTCTTTAACGATGACGGCGCCAACCATCGGATTGGGAGCGGTACGACCGAGGGCTCGCCGCGCTAGGGTGAGGCAGCGCTGCATCATGGCGCGATCGAAGGCACTCGGAGGGGGAAAAGATGCGGTCATCGTTAACGACAAAAGGGAAGGACAGTGGACAAGATGCGGACAAGATCAGGCGCGACATCGGGCGCGACATCGGGCGCGATCACAGTCCAGGGTAGAGTGAAGGTCAAGATCCACGACAGATTGTTGATAAAACCCAGCGGTTTCTATTGAGCCTCGCTCTGATCGATTGGATAAGTCACACGATTGACCGGATAAGAGTTACGTTTCCCCTTTTGCAGACTCCTGTTACATCTCTGTTTACCGGCCTCTTAAACCGATCTCATGGGTAGAGGCTAACGAATACCCGTAGCTGTAATTCGTTAGCCTTTCGTGTTTAAACACTAATTGTTTAAACAAAGGGGGTGTTGAATGCTTAAACAAAATGTGAGGCTTGCTGATTTTTTGCAAATTTGAACCACACAATTAATCGATCGCAATATCAGTGTTTTGATTACCCGTCGTTGACTCTGGAAATGTGCGATCGAACTCTTCAAGCAGGTCATCAATTTCTTCGATCGCTTGATTCACATCAATTCGTAAAGTTCCAATATCAGAATTTTCAAGGAGGTCGAGGAGTACGGATCGTTTTTCCTCGATCGTCTTAATCCGCTTCCGAATGGTGGTGGTGTCCATAGATCCTATGCCGCTAGTAGTTCGGGCTGATTATATCGTTTTGCTTACCTCTCGATACTTCAATTCAGCCGATTCGGATTTGATCGGATTCGATCGGATAGATCCGGCCATCGCTATCTATCCTAAAATTTTAGGAGGCTCAAACCCATGACCGAACGTCCAGGATAGCGAGTTGGAATGGGTTTCTGAACGTGCCAGATCGATACCTAGATGCAATGAGTCTGCGATAGCGATGGAATTGCCCACCTTGAACGATCAACTCAACCGGTATCGCGTGGCGATCGAACGCATCCGTCAGACCAACGCCGATGAGTTAACCCTAGCGAATCGACTCGAACCGTTGCTCGCTCGTGATGCGATCCAGTCCGCTTGCGTTGATCGCCCCCAGCCAACCGCCCATGAACTAGAACAACTTTTGCAGCTCGATCGCCAGCTTCAGGACGAGGTCAACCGCATTTTTTGCGATCCGGATGTTTATGCTTGCCGCGATCAGCTACAGCCGCAGGATCGTGCCTGGTGGTGGTTTCTGGAAGTCAAGCCGCCGCGTCCTCCCATCTATCTCACCAGTCTAGATGGACTGTGGACATTGGGAACTGCTGCCTGTCTAGCCTTCGCAGCAACGTTCATCACGCAAACCGTGAAAGCGTTTTCCACCCAAGGCTTTGATGTGTTGGGAACGATGGGAACGATTGCCCAGGGAGCAGGGTTGGTCGTTGTGGCTCAAGGCACGCTGACCGATCGAGGGAAGGATCGATTGCAGGACACGCTTCACGATCTGGGTGTGCCGACGTACCTCCACGAAGAAGCCACTTTTGCGGTTGCTGCAAGTGCATTGCTCCTCTCCTACGGCTTGCATAGTAATCTTTATCGGTTTAGCGACTATTACCAGCACCTCGGTCAACGACAGGAAGCCGCGAAACAGTGGTCGGATGCCAAAAAAAGCTATGCACGGGCGCTCGACTTCGATGGTAAAAACAGCGAAGCGCTCCTCAGTTTGGGGAGATTAACCGAAGAACTCGGCGACTATGAAGGGGCGTCCACCATCTACCAGTCAGGCATTTTAAGCGGTGATCCTCAGTTCTATAACTCCCTCGGACGCAGCCGACTGCGGGACGCTTTGGAATCGAATGGTTGGCAAGGTCCATTAGATCGCGCAGTGCTGAGTGATGCGCTGTCATTACTTGATCGTGCGAAACAGGCATCGGAGATGGATCAGCAGGCTAAGTCTGAGATTACGGGCGATCAACTGGCACTTGAGACCGATATCTTGATTAATCTGGGGATCGCTCAATGGGCGTCGGTCGATCTCAGTCTGGAGCCACGTAATCCAGGGAACGATCGAGCCTTGTTTGCCGCGAACAACTGGTTTAGCGAAGCCCAACAGACCGAGCAAACGCAAATTCTGCGCTGGGAACAGCAGCAACGTGAGGCATGGCTGCGATCGACATTCGACACGACCGCTAGCACAGCCCCAGCCAACGCCTCCGAGCTTCAGGAACAACGACTAACCGCCGTAATTCCCTGGCGTCTGCTTCGTTCTCAGTGCTTTCAGGCCGCAGCCGAAGCCATCTTGGTGGCAACCCAAGCGTCACGACAGTCTTTTGTTGGCGCTCTGTATATCGACGGGCTTGATCCGCGCATCGTTAGCGATAATGTGGGGTTTGCCTGCCATGAGCTGCTCCAGGCGACCGGGGATGTGAATGCGGTCAATGATGCGATGTTGCTCTCCTCGCTCCTGACCTCCCAGCAGGTTTTGCCGCTCAATAGCGGTATTGATCATGGTTTTCTAGCCCTCAAAAGCTTAGATCCAGAGATCGCCGATCGTCATGCCGACGTGCTAAAACAGCGGCTCACCAACTACATTCAGGCCAATCAATTTGTCGGTACAACCCGAATGCCACTAGTCAATCGAGTCCTGGTGGATGCAAACGATAATATTGTGGGCATCTACGCC
Organism: Coleofasciculaceae cyanobacterium RL_1_1; assembly: GCA_012033105.1. GTDB lineage: Bacteria > Cyanobacteriota > Cyanobacteriia > Cyanobacteriales > Geitlerinemataceae > RDYZ01. Next base: position 23,147 of record JAAUPN010000001.1, on the reverse strand, counting down.
TACGATTATTTTTCGGTTCTTAATTTTTCCAAGACTCCGTCCTACCTTGTGGCTCAGACCCAAACTGAGGCAACGCTCGGTGAGCCGGTCGCTGATTTTTGGGTGCAGTTTAAATCGTTGGGACGCATTGAGATTGAACCTTGGTATCAGCGCTATGCGGTCGATCGCGTTACTGCCACTGCGATCCGTCCGCCTGCGTTGGCGATCGCGCCTCCGATCAAAGAGTCCCCCCCAACTTTAGTGAACTCGCGATCTTGCGAGCCTTGGCCTACGTTCAACTCCGCAATCAACTGAGCGCCCTGCGATCGGACTCGAGTAACTGGAGACCGTTGTTCGATCGCAAGTTGATCTACAACGTCTTTGTGGCGGCAGATGGTCGTATCGTGGGCTACGCTCCAGCTCCCTACAACGACAATGAAGCCGCAAAAAAAGTACGCTCTACGCTGTTACGTTCATTTCCTCAAGCCGACACCGACGATCAAGCTGTTGCCTATTTTTTTCTAACGTTTAAGTCCTCCGAGGCCTTTCAGCTTGATGCTGGCACGAGCATCACCGACCCGGTTCTATGGAAAATTCCTGACACGTGGCAGCCCGAACCATAGGACACAGAGGCTCCACCTCCGTTGTAATTCGGAATGATTGAGGATTGCGGTTTCGCCGTGAGGCCGACGATCGCACAGTTTCGGCTCTCAGCGAATCGATCGTCCACACAACGCATCCGTCAAAATCTCAAGGTGTTTCAAATACCATCAGTTGTGCGGCATTCGTTCAAAATAAGAGTGTATCGGGCAAATTGCCGTACCAGCTTGCGACGCAGCGTCTGACGATCGTCCCCGTCTTGCTTTGCCGGTTTTTCGTCCTCGGACACCTCCCTGGACATTCCGAACCGGTGAAACATCCAGCATCATCCAGCATCTACTCTTTCGCCTCAGTGCAACGTTATGGAAGCAGAACAGTTATTGCGTAAATACGCTGACGGAACACGTCGGTTTATTGGTGTCAACCTGAGTGAGGTGGATCTCAGTCATGCCAGCCTCATGCATATCAACCTTCGTAATGCCTGTTTGAGTGTTGCTAACCTCACTGGAGTCAACCTATACCAAGCCAATCTCCGAGGCGCGAACTTTAACGTTGCCAAACTCACAGGAGCCAAACTCACCCAAGCCAATTTGTACGGCGCAAACCTCAATGTCGCAAACCTGATCCGCGCAGATTTCAGTCAGGCCGATCTGCGCCATGCCTCACTCCTGCGCACCGAAGCCATGCGTGCGAATTTTTGCAAAGCGAACCTGAGCGACGCCAACCTCAGTGGCGCCATTCTGTCGGAGGCCAATCTCTCCCAATCAAACTTTTGTGGCGCAAACCTGAGTGAAGTCAATCTCAGTCGAGCCTCGATGGTCGGTGCAAACCTGGTTCGCGCAACGTTTCGTCGTACCAATTTGCGCGGAGCCGACCTCTCCGGCGCCAACTTTCACGCTTCCGAGCTACGACGAGTCTGCCTGAGCGGGGCAAAGCTGGTAGAGGCGGATCTACGGGAAGCGAATTTACGCTGGGCGGATCTTTCGGGCGCGAATTTAGCGGGAGCCGATCTATCTGGGGCGAAGCTTTCGGGTGCGAATCTGACGGGTGCGAATTTAACGGGTGCGAATCTGGCGGATACAAGTTTGGTGTACACCGATTTGAGTCATGCTCGGTTGATTGGTGTGGATTGGCGTGGTACGGATTTATCGGGGGCGATTTTGACGGGGTCGAAGCTGTACGGGGTGTCGCGCTGTGGTCTGGTGGCGGAGGAGGTGACCTGCGACTGGGTTGACATGAGCCCGAATGGTGATGGTTCAGAAATTCAGCAACTGACGCCGGAACAGGTGGGAGACGTTTTTCAATGCGGTCTTGCCGAGTGTGCAGCTTTCGATCGATCTGGCGCTTGAACTCGATACACAGATCGCGCTGTTGACGATCTACTACCAACTGGCGCAGGTCTTAAAGAAGAACTTTACGGTTTGTCCCAGTATTTTGGTTGACCCACGCCGCACAACGCTGATTTTTGAACTCGATAGCGATATGTGGCTGTTTGCGATGGCGTATGTGGTGAGTTTGCCCTTTATGGAAGCTCCGGAGATTCATACTCAACTCGATCGCCTGCTCGATATACTTTGTACGAAGGAGCGTGAACAACTCGGCGCGTCTCAGTTACTCCAGATTCAGCGCTTGCGCATGGCCTTTCACCAAACGCGAGATCTCATGCGTCAGAAGCCCATCAAGCCAGACACCTGCGGTCTTCCGATCAATCACAATTTTTTGGCCGCTTCCACTCAGCTCACGCTTACCAATTCAGACAATCAAGTGCTGGATGTGTATCGCAGTTCTCAGTTTGGTAAGCGATCGTCCCTTACATCAGCACAGATCAACCGCAACTCGGATGCCAGCGAAACTTTACCGCCAAACTCATCGTTACCCCAATCGCCCGCCGTATTCGACTTTGTTAAAATTGCAGCCACGAGTAACGACACCCGTAAACCCTAGACTGCTACCGATGTCCGTTCAAGGTGGTTTTAAGTCCCGGTTGTCGTGGTGTTTTTTAGGTTTAGCAGGATGACAATTAAGGAGTTACTGGAGCGCTACGCCTCTGGACAGCGAGATTTCGGCGATCTAAATTTAACGGAAAGCAACCTCAGCCGAGTCGTATTGAGTCATGCCAACCTAAGTCATGCCATTTTGAGTATTGCCAATCTGAGTGGGGCGGATTTAGTCGGGACGAATCTGAGCTATGCCCGGATGAATGTTGCTCGTTTGAGTGGGGCGAATCTGGAGGGGGCGAATCTGGAGGGGGCGATTTTGAATGTCGCGAATATGATCCGCGCCAAGTTCGATCGCGCCTCGCTCGATCGTGCCTCCCTAGTGCGAGCCGAAATGATCCGTTCCTCGTTAATCGCAGCTAGCCTAATCGAAGCCGATCTCAGCACGGCTGACATGCGCGAAAGTTGCCTCGATCAGGTCATTGCCTCCAGTGCCAATTTCAGCGAAACCGATCTGCGTAGCAGCTCGATTATCGGTGGAGATTTATCCGGTGCAAACCTAACCGGTAGCGATCTCAGCAAAAGTAATTTAACCGGTAGCGATCTCAGCCGCTGCGAAATGCGCCATGCCCAGCTTCGCCGCGCGAACCTCAGTGGCGTTAATTTGCGTGGGGCAAACCTACGCTGGGCAGATCTATCGGGGGCCAATCTACGCTGGGCGGATCTATCGAAAGCTAAACTGAGCGGTGCAAATTTAATTGGAGCCGACCTGAGCCATAGCAGCCTGCTCGAAACCAGTTTTGTCCATGCTGATCTGACTCAGGCCAACCTTGTACGGGCTGACTGGGAAGGGGCGGATCTGAGCGGGGCGACGCTGACGGGAGCCAAAATGTTTGGGGTTTCGCGGTTTCATCTGCGCACGCAGGGCATGGCCTGTGAGTGGGTGGACATCAGCCCCAACAGTGACCACAGCCAAGTGTGTCGCTTCACGCCGGAAAACTTTCAGAAGTTTTTTAACCAAACACCGCCGATCGTGCAAATTGCGATTGATCGACCGATTGACTGCGAAGCGAATCTGGCTCTAGCCAAGATTTACCAGGCGATCGCCCAAGAAAATTCCGAGGCGATCGAACCACCCAGCATCGAAGCCGACTATCGCCGCACGATCCTACGATTTCGCGTTGAAACTGACGATCGTCTCTTTCCCATGTTGTTCGCCGCGATCTTGCCCTTTGCCGACGCTCGCGCCACCCATCAGGCGATGTCACAAACCATCCGTCTCATCCAAAGCAAAAGCAATGAATTACTTGGCGTTAAAGAAGCCAATCAAGCCGCGAAATTAAGCGTTTCATTGCTACAAACCCTGCGTCGTATCGCTCCACTACAGCAGAAAATTCAGCCGATCCTGTCACATTTCAATGTGGACTTCCTCAACGCTCCCACCCAAACATCCCTACGCAACTCAAGTGATTTACGTCTACAAATCTACGGAAATCCACGCTTTGGTAAACGGTTCCTAGACGCAATGGAACTCGATACCATCCCGGCGTTGTTGCGCACCAAAGGCGAGCCGATCGTGCCGACCGCCCGTGAAACCCTCGATTTCGTTCAAGGTTTTTATTCCCTCGATCAACTCATGTCTTAAGGAATGTGAGTTCGGATTCCTCAAATTATCCTTTGAGGTTTGATTCGTTTACGTCAGATTGTTTAGGAACCCGTAACCCAAGCATCCTGCTTGTCCCAAAGCAAGCTGGAAGCTTGCGCTAGGCAAAACCAGGTCTGAAATCATGGCCTAAATCATGGCCTAAAATCACGGCTTCTTCTCTTGACCGACTCAGCGATTTTCTTTCTGACGCTGTTCCTCCGCCTTGGCCTCACGCCAGCCCTGACGCAATCGTGCCAAATTGGTCTGAAACTCCGTCCAACCCAGGGGCGATCCTTCATCTCCCACATCCCAAGACGCAGACAATGCGCCATAGGTCAGCCCCAACACACCCAGACCGAAGCAGCCCATACTCACCAACAACACGGCCACACTCGGCAATGGGAACCATTCCTTAGTGATCACGAAATAGCTAGCAACCAAAACCAGCACTCCCAAAATACTCGGTGTGCCGCTGAATGCCCCCATCCGTGCCAACATGCGACGATTCACCGCTTCGGGGATCTGAGATTGTGAGGATGATCCCGTCGGTGTTTTTTGGCGTGGTCTAGGCTTAATGTCGATATTTTTAGCCATCAGTTGCGCCCGACTGGAGGCCGTACTTGGGGTGACGGCATCGGACTTGGCCTTGGCATTTTTTGGCGTACCTGCTGTCGCGTCCTGAGCTGTCTTTTTCTTGGGCTTTTTGTTCGGCTCAAATGGGAGAGGATCGCGCGGGGAGTCAGGCATGGGGGCAGCGAGGGACGGAGGAAAATGGCGAGGGCAATGGCGGTAGAAAAAATGTACAGGCGATCGGGGCGATCGCCGACCGGCGATGATTAACCGCGAATACCGAGGCGGGTGAGCAGCTCACGGTACTTGGTTTCATCTTTCTTGCGGACATAGCCCAGCAGGCTTTTACGATGACCAAGCATCTTCATGAGTCCGCGTTGCGAAGCGTAATCTTTTTTGTTGGCTTGCAGATGCAGACTCAGTTTCGAGATTCGCTCGGAGAGCATAGCAATTTGCACTTCCGCAGACCCGGTATCGGTTTCATGGGTCTGGAAATCGGTCATGATCTCTTGCTTGCGCACTTGGGTGAGGCTCATAAAACGGTTCGATTTAGGATAAAAAACTCAGCAATATATCAATATACCACAGCCGTTTTCAGGCTTAGACCGTGGGGCTGATTTCAGGATCAATGGGCGGGTCTGGATCGATGCGCGATCGCCCAGCCGGATCGATGGCGGGATCGATGGTGGGATCAAATCCGGTCGCTGGCTGGACTAGCGTTTTGGCTTCTTGGATTTACTAGGCTTCACGGCTGGGGATGACATCGGCGTTGTCAGTTCGCGACGTTCGTTTTCGCGGCGGCGGCGATCGCGCCAGTCGGAGACGGTGAGGTAGGCGATCCCGAGGGTGACGATCGCCAGCAGTGAAAATGCGGTGATCGAAAGGAGTTTAAAAACGAGCGCGGTATTTTCCATGGGCTTGTCGCAGCGAACCAAAGGTCAGCGAAGGTGAATAGATGGACATTTAAAGTGTGAATCCGAACGAATCTCAATGCATTACGCTTGATGACTCAGCGTTAACCCTGAAGCGTTCAGAGGTTGAGATCAGAAATCGTTGAAGTAGAGAGTATTCTATTGAGATTTCGGGACGCTGTGGATAGCGCTCTGGCTTTTTTCGTCGCAGTCTGACGATGTTTGAATGTTTTGCTCTCAATCTTTTTCCTTTAATCTATGACCGTCACTCCCCCATTTGAAGCCGTGATCGGGGTCGATCTCGGCGGCACGTCGATTAAGCTGGGTTGCTTCGATCGCGCTGGAACTTGTACCGTCGAACGATCGGTTCCAACGCCACAACCCGCGACACCCGAGGCTGTGATCGCGGCGATCGCGACGGCCATTGCCGAGATCGATCCCGAGGGGCGCTGCGGGGCGATCGGGGTTGGCACACCGGGGCCGGTCGATGCGACGGAGCGGGTCGCGTTGGTGGCGATTAATTTAGTGGGCTGGGATAACGTGCCGCTGGCGGACGCGATCGAAACGCAGTGCAAGCGCCCGGTGGTGCTAGGGAATGATGCCAACTGTGCCGGACTGGGTGAGGCGTGGCTGGGGGCGGCGCGATCGTGGCGTAATGCGATTGTCCTAACCCTAGGAACTGGGGTCGGGGGGGGCGATCGTCCTCGATGGTCAGTTGTTCACCGGCCATCGCGGCGCGGCGGGCGAACTGGGGTTAATTTCGATCAATCCCGATGGCCCTCAATGCAACAGCGGCAACCACGGATCGATCGAGCAGTTTTGCTCGGTGCAGGCGATTCGGCGCGATTTGGGCTGCGAGCCGTTGGAGTTGTCCCAGCGAGCGGATGCGGGCGATGCGGAGGCGATCGCCTATTTGGCAGCGCTATGGTCGCTATTTGGGGATCGGGCTGGCCAATTTGATTTATGTGTTAACGCCCGAAGCGATCGTCTTGGGCGGCGGCATCAGTGCGGGGTTTGATTTGTTTTTGCCCAGTGTGCTGGAAGAAATTGAGGCCCGGGTGCTACCGACATCACGGGAGGGGCTGGTGGTTCGGGTGGCAGAGCTGGGCAATCGTGCCGGAGCGATCGGGGCGGCGCGGTTAGCGTGGCAGCGGTTCGGGTCAAAGTAGGTCAATCGACCTCTGGACGGTCTCAGGATACAAAAAGACCGATCGCCATGGCGATCGGTCTCAACGGTTCAACTCGCCTCAGTGACGCTCGATGACACTCAACACTGAAGCGACTCTGAGACTCTGAGACTCTGAGACTCTAGGTTGACTATTCTGCCGTCACATCAACGGTCGCGTCCGCAGCTTCAACCGCTTCAGCTTCTTCGGTGGCCTCAGCTTCCTCGTTTTTGGTGAGGGTTCCTTCTGGCACCAGTTCGATCGTGGCGTGTTCTTGCAGCCAGTCGATCGTCTTTTGCGTCATCAGGTCATCCCGGACGTATTCCTGGAGGCGATCGGGATCGATGTCCTGATCATCCTTAAGCTGCGTCTTCACTTCAGCGACGCGCTCATTGACTTCCGCTTCGCTGACCTCGATCGATTCGAGCTTCGCCACTTCTCGCAGCGCTAGATCCTGGAGTAGCTTGGTTTCCGCTTCCGGTCGTGAACGCTCACGAATCTGTGGCAGATTTTGCTCGTTGTACACCTGACGCACATCGATACCGTACTGCTGGAGCTGCATCGCCGTCTGGGTCAGCATCATTTCGATCTCACGATCGACCAGGGTTTTCGGTAGCTCAACCTCGATGCAATCAACGATCTCTTTGCGGATCGCCTCAGCGATATTGTTCTTCGTTGCAGCTTTTGCGTCCTCTTGGCGCTGCTCTTCGAGCGACGCCCGCAATTCCGCTAGGGTGTCAAATTCGCTCACCGCCTTGGCGAAATCATCATCGAGTTCCGGTAGTTCCTTCGCCTTGATCTCTTTCAAGACGATCGTAAACTGAGCATCCTGTCCGGCCAATTCTTCCCGACCGTACTCTTCGGGGAACGTGACCGGGAACGTCTTCGTTTCGCCCGCTTCCATGCCAATGATGCTTTCGACAAAACCCGCAATAAAGCGGCCTTCGGTTAGCTCGATTTGGAAATCCTCAGCGCTACCACCCTCAAACGGTTCCGCTTCAGGCGTGCCATCCTTGACCAAAACACCCGTGTAATCCGCCGTGACCGTATCCCCGGCCTCGCACGGACGACCCTCGACCGGCACTAAATCCGCCTCTTCGCTGCGGCGCTCTTCGAGATATTCGTCAACTTTGGTCGGATCGTAGGCGATTTCCTCTGCCGTAATGCTCAGACCGCTGTAGTTGCTAACCTTCGCTTCGGGCGGGACATCAACCGTCGCCGAAAAGCTGAGAACTTGACCCGGATTGAACCGATCGACCAACTCTTCAAACGAATCCTTCAGGCCGTAGTTACCGAGAGCATCGATCGACTCTTGCTGGATGGCTTGCTCGATACTGTTCTGAATCATCTCCTCTAGCACAGCGGCCTTGATGCGTTCAGCACCAACGCGATTAAGGAGAACCTGCGTCGGAACCTTACCCTTACGGAATCCGGGGATGTTCAACGATCGCTTGTACTGGGAGATGACGCGATCGTAGGACTTTTTCGTAGTGTCCGCCGGGATTTCGATATCCAATCCGACTTGACTTGCAGGAAGCTTCTCCTGGGTGACTTTCATGCTTTGCCTTACTAGTGAAACGAGTGAAAACAGACGACGTTTTGCCTTTGGGTTTGATCATCCTTCGCTTAGAACAGGCCGTTGAGTGTGCCCGTGGAGGACTGCCTCTTCGGTGTTCCATCGCCAGGACGATCGGGAATGACCGACTGGTCAGCGTGGATACGGCGAAATCTCAACCGTGAAATCGAAACGATCGGGCGCAGTCCAGCGCAGAATTCCCGCGTGCGGGAAGGCTTGGAGCGCAGCACGAACACCGCCAATTTTCGATTTTGTCAATCCAACCTACTATCTTTTCATCTTTTGGATTCGCGTCAACCACTACAACCAATGAACGGCAGGACAAACGCATACTCGTCTAGCTCGATCTGGTGTCGATCTTGTGTTGATTGATCGTCGGGCGCATTGCCATGCGCCCCTACGAATAGAAAGGATTGAAGTGAGGATTTTTCGGTTTGAAATGGATCAACCATGGTGAATCTGTAGGGGCGCATGGCAATGCGCCCGCGATCTCGTATCGCTTTTATCGATCAATCCATTCGTGGTCGGAGTATGCGTTTGCCCTGCAATGAACGGCTATTTGATTGTCTTTGCTGACGATTCGCCGTAGTCTAGTCGCAATGATTCGAGGGAATCTACGGCTGATTGAGTGTTAAGATACGTGTCATAGCCTCATCACAGTTTGGCATTGCAGCGTGTGAGACCCGTCAGTGTTTGCTCAGTTTTACCCCCTTAACGTTTGATGTCATCCCGTGTGGTGTCTAATCAAACAGTTTTGCTGACCCAGGCTACACCTGTGGTGATCTGCTACGGTTATCACACCAGTCAATCAAGGTAATATCTCCGAGTTGTTATCTCGATCGTAGACTTATAGTCTGAGAGATGAAACGTTTTAGAGTATTTTCAAAGGACGAGTCGCGTTTCCCAGGCAATGAGTGGTTTCGTCGATTTCGTTACGAGTTTGTTATAACGATTTGCGAATCAACAGTTTGCTCCGTCTTTAAATTTTTCCGTTCGCTCATCCTGGAGGAGGATTGTAAATTTGCCCCGAACTTATCGTGTTGCCATTTTGGGCGCAACGGGCGCTGTTGGCGCTGAACTGTTAGCGCTACTCGAAAGTCGTCAGTTCCCGCTCGCCGATCTGAAGTTACTGGCCTCGCCACGTTCTGCCGGAAAAACGCTGGACTTTTGTGGTGAATCGCTGCCCATTGCAGCGGTCGAGTCCGGCTGCTTTAAGGATGTGGATCTTGTCCTTGCCTCGGCGGGGGGATCGATTTCTAAGGCGTGGTTACCGGAAGCTGTCGAGGCAGGAGCTGTCGCGATCGATAATTCCAGTGCCTACCGCATGGACTCAACCGTGCCGCTGGTAGTACCTGAAGTCAATCCAGAAGCCGCGTTTACCCATCACGGCATCATCGCGAATCCGAACTGCACCACGATTTTGATGTCAGTTGCCCTCTGGCCCCTGCATCAGCTTCAGCCGATTCGCCGTGTGGTTGTTTCCACCTATCAGTCCGCAAGTGGCGCCGGGGCTCGCGCGATGGAAGAGGTACGCCTCCAAGCCCAAGCCATCCTTAATGGTGCAACTCCGGTTCCCGAGGTGCTGCCCTATCCCTTAGCGTTCAACCTGTTTCCCCACAATTCTCCGCTTCAAGCGAATGGCTATTGTGAGGAAGAGTTGAAATGGTGAACGAAACGCGCAAGATTTTCGGCGTTCCAGATTTTCGGTTGACGGCGACCTGTGTTCGGGTTCCCGTCCTGCGAGCCCACTCGGAAGCGATTAACCTTGAGTTTGATTCGCCCTTTGATTTAGAGCTTGCGCGTCAGGCGATCGCCAACGCTCCGGGAGTTCAACTGCTGGAAAACTGGGACACGAATTATTTTCCGATGCCGATGACGCGACCGGAAAGGATGACGTGTTGGTTGGACGCATCCGTCACGACATCTCGAACCCCAATGGTCTCGAACTCTGGCTCTGTGGTGATCAAATTCGTAAGGGTGCAGCCTTGAACGCCGTGCAAATTGCAGAACTGCTCGCCACGGGATCACCAACGGGTGATCGTGAATCTGTTAGCGCCACCTCTGGTGCTACCTCTGGCGCCGCGTCCTAGGAGGTTCTGTGATTGACTTTGGAGCTGTACTGACCGCAATGGTCACGCCCATGCGGGCAGACGGTAGCGTCAACTATGATGTCACCGCTCGTTTAGCTGACGCGCTCGCGCGTCATGGCAGCGATACGATTCTGGTCTGTGGCACAACGGGTGAGTCACCGACGCTGACTTGGGATGAGGAATTTGAGCTGTTCCGCGTCGTGCGTGATGCCGTCGCGGGTCGTGCGAAAGTGATGGCAGGCACGGGATCAAATTCAACCCGTGAGGCGATCGAAGCCACAAAAAAGGCTGAATCGCTCGGGCTAGATGGTTCTCTGCAAGTGGTGCCGTACTACAACAAACCGCCCCAAGCGGGTATGTTGGCACACTTCCAGGCGATCGCCTCGGCCTGTCCAGAGTTTCCCTTGATGCTCTACAACATCCCCGGTCGCACTGGAGCGGATTTACTACCGGATACCGTGGCACAACTGGCGGAAGTCAGTAACATCGTGGCAATCAAAGAGGCGAGCGGTAGCATTGATCGGGTTGCCCGTATTCGTCGCCAAACTCCCGCTGAGTTTGCGATCTACTCCGGCGATGATGGTTTAACCTTGCCGCTCATGGCCGTCGGCGCACGCGGCGTGGTCAGCGTTGCCAGTCATCTCATCGGTGATGACTTACAGCGGCGATCGCCGCCTTTAGCACCGGAGATCCGACCACCGCAACGGCACTGCACCTAAAATACTTGCCGTTGTTCGATGCTCTGTTTGCAACGACCAACCCAATTCCGGTGAAGTGTGCCTTGCGCTTGCTGGGCTGGGATGTCGGTGAATGTCGCCTTCCCCTGAGTGCCACGCCGGAAGCGATCGAAGCTCAGATGCGATCAGTACTTCATAATCTGAAGTTAATCCAGTCATGATCAGCTCTCGCCCAATGATGAGTTAGTTTCAAGATCGATGGGATAAGCCAGAGGCCAGTTGAGGATTGGCAGAGTTCCCCACGCATCAATCCAAGCGGAACCAGCACGGTCATCGTTGTTGCCGGACTGCTGACGTACGCCCGCTACACCCCCGGTTCATTCCGGATCTTCCGCTCTATTTGTGAGGTTACGGTGATTGCGCTGCGCTTCACTCCAGCCGATCATCATCACCTCATGTCCCAAGTTTGACGTTTACCTACCCCACTTTTTTAGTTCAACCCACTTTTTATGCCAACTTCCGCAACTCCGAATCCCGCAACTCCTAAACCGAAAACCCGTACCGCTCGCACTCGGACAACCCCAGTTAAAGCTGCGACCACAACCAAAGCCCGAGCGACCAAAGCTCGCAGCTCTCAAAATGATGTTTCACCGCTGCGTGTGATTCCCCTCGGTGGACTGCATGAGATTGGTAAAAATACCTGCATCTTTGAGTACGAAGATGAGTTGATTCTGGTGGATGCCGGTCTCGCGTTTCCGACCGACGGGATGCATGGCGTTAACGTGGTGCTGCCTGACATCACGTACCTGAAGGAAAATCAAGACCGCATTCGCGGCATGATCGTGACCCACGGTCACGAAGACCACATCGGTGGCATTGCCTACCACCTGAAGCATTTTCACATTCCGGTGATTCACGGGCCGCGCTTGGCGATGGCTCTGCTGGGCGGCAAGATGGAAGAAGCGGGCGTTGCCGATCGCGTCGAAGTCCATACGGTACAGCCTCGCGATGTGGTCAAGCTCGGAAAATATTTCTCGATCGAGTTCATCCGCAATACCCACTCGATGGCGGATAGCTTCAGTTTGGCGATCACCACGCCCGTTGGTACGGTGATCTTTACGGGTGATTTCAAATTTGACCATACGCCGGTCGATGGTGAGCGCTTCGATATGCAGAAGCTTGCCGAGTACGGTGAAAAAGGCGTGCTGTGTCTGTTCAGTGATTCGACCAATGCTGAAGTTCCCGGCTTCTGCCCGTCGGAACGATCGGTGTTTCCCAACCTCGATCGCGCCTTTGGTGAAGCCCAAGGTCGCCTCTTTGTCACCACCTTTGCCTCCTCTGTTCACCGGGTCAATATGATCCTTGAACTAGCCGAAAAGCATAACCGCTACGTGGCGATTCTGGGTCGATCGATGGTTAACGTCATCGCTCACGCGCGTGAACTGGGTTACATTCGCTGTCCCGACAGCCTGTTCAAGCCGCTCCATGAAGCTCGTAATATTCCTGACGATCGCTTGCTGATCCTCTCCACGGGGTCGCAGGGTGAGCCCATGGCTGCCATGAGCCGCATCGCCAATCAAACCCACCGTCAGATGAAAATCAAACCGGGTGACACCGTGATTTTCTCGGCCAACCCGATCCCCGGTAATACGATTTCGGTGGTGGAGACGATCGATAAGCTAATGCAGCAAGGCGCGAATGTGATCTACGGCAAGGGTCGTGGTATCCACGTGTCCGGTCACGGCTTCCAGGAGGATCAGAAGCTCATGCTAGCGCTGACCCGTCCGAAATTCTTTGTGCCGGTTCACGGTGAACACCGCATGTTGGTGCAACACTCCAAAACGGCGGCGAGCCTCGGTATTCCGGAAGAGAACATGTTGATCATTAACAACGGTGATGCGGTAGCGCTGACACCGGATAGCATTTATCTCGCCGATCGTGTACATGCGGGTATCGAACTGGTCGACTCGTCGCGCACCGGCATGGTTCACGATCGCGTCCTTAAAGAACGTCAACAACTGGCGGAAGATGGCGTGGTTTCGGCCAGTGTTGCCGTCGATGCCAGCGGTAAGGTGGTCGGTAAGCCGGAGATCCAGGTGCGTGGTGTTGTCGGTTCGATGGCGCGAACCCAACTGGATCGTGTATTGACTAGCACGATCGCCAATACCGTCGCGGAACAATGGCCGAAACACACGACGGGTTCGGGTTCCGATGCTGAAACCGACTGGACAGGTCTACAAGCCGTGATTGAACGTGACATTCAGCGAATGCTGCGCCGCGAATTGCAGTGTGAACCGCTGGTGTTAGTGCTGGCTCATCAGGTCGATGGCGTCAGTGTGGAGGTCGAGGTCAGCAACGACAGCAATGGCAACGGTAACGGCAACGGCAATGGCAAAACTGGTGTGGAGTCCAGTGCTGAGAATGCGATCAGCCCAATGAACGATAAGAGCAGCGGCAAATCAAAGCCCCCTGGTCGTCGTCGGACGCGTTCTACGGCTCGTGCGGCGTCTTAATCTGTAATCATCGCAGTATCTTTTCGCGGTCTTGATTTGTCGTGATGCTGTAGCAAAACAGCCTAGCCTTCTGAATGAAGCGCTGGGCTGTTTTGCTATACGTCAAGCTTTGATGGCCTCACCTGTTCACGCTTGACGCTTGGTTTGTTTTCGTCGGTTTTAATAGCGCACAGGAACTTGACGATCGTGTAAATGCTGTTTGATTTCCGCCACACTAAGCTGACCGTAGTGCAACAACGACGCCAATAACGCTGCTTCTGCCTTGCCCTCAGTAACCGCATCATAGATATGCTCACAGTTGCCCGCACCACCCGACGCGATGACGGGAATGCCAACCTTGTCGGCGATCGTCCGGGTTAGCTCCAAATCGTAGCCCGCCTGCGTCCCGTCCGCGTCCATGCTGGTTACTAGCAGTTCACCTGCACCACGCCGTGCCATCTCCTCCGCCCAGGCGATCGCGTCAAGCCCCGTATTTTCTCGTCCGCCACGGACATACACATCCCAGCCCGGATTCTGCGGATCGGGACGCCGCCGCGCATCGATCGCCACCACAATACATTGCGTTCCAAATCGATCACTGGCGCGATCGATCAGCTCGGGATTGCGCACCGCTGCTGAATTAATACTGACCTTATCGGCTCCCGCCCGCAGCAGCTTTTTAATCGTCTCCAGCGAACTGATGCCTCCCCCCACCGTGAGCGGAATAAAGACCTGCTCCGCCGTGCGATACACCACATCAAAAATAATGCCGCGTTCCTCATGGGTCGCCGTAATATCGAGAAATACCAGCTCATCGGCTCCAGCCTCGTTATACGCCTGAGCCAGTTCCACCGGATCGCCCGCATCCTTGAGATCGACGAAATTAATCCCTTTGACAACGCGACCGGCCTTAACGTCCAAACAGGGCAAAATACGTTTTGCGAGCATAGTCATTCGATGGGGGAAAGTTTGATAGGGAGAATTTTGATAGGGAACGTTTACGAGGATATCGGGAAAGCTTTGAATTGATAAAAAATAAATACACGATAAATACACGTAGCCCAAGCTTCTAGCTTGTGATCGGACAAGCAAGATGCTTGTGCTACAGGTGTTCCCACCGAATCTACGTAAACCTATAGATTAGGCTCAGGCATTGAATTCAGCGATGATCTCATCGCTAAATTCAAAATTGGCGGTGACGGTTTGGACATCGTCGAGATCTTCGAGGGCATCGATTAATTTAATCAATGTTTGTGCTAACTCACGATCGCGAATATCCACACTATTCGAGGGAATCCAACGGGGTTCCGCTTGAGCAACCGTAAAACCGCTCGCTTCAAGACCCCGGCTCATGGCTTCGAGATCTTCAAACGCACCCAAGACTTCGGTGAGCGTGGTGTCCGCCTCTTCATCCTCGATCGTCTCATAACTCTCCGCCCCCAGATCCAAGGACGTTTCGAGCAACACCTCTTCATTCACCTCCCCAGTCAGGATGACCACCCCTTTATGCTCAAACATCCAGCCCACACAGCCGGTTTCCCCCAGGTTGCCGCCATTTTTACTAAACGCTACCCGTAAATCCGCCGCCGTGCGGTTGCGATTATCCGTCAGCGCTTCGATTAACACCGCCACACCACTCGGCCCGTAGCCCTCGTAACGAATCGCTTCGTATTGCGCCTCATCGCCCGAACCCTGCCCCGACCCCTTCGCGATCGCCCGGTCAATGTTGTCGTTGGGAATCCCGGCGGCCTTGGCTTTGACGATCGCACTACGCAACTGAAAATTTGCGTCCGGATCGGGCAACCCATTACGAGCCGCGACAATAATTTCACGGGAAATCTGCGTAAAAACTTTTCCCTTTTTTGCATCCACCCGCGCCTTTTGACGCTTGATGTTTGCCCATTTACTATGTCCAGCCATAACTCAATACTCAATCGCCCCTTGAATCGCGAGCAAACACCCAGAACAACACAATTTAGTAAAACAAAACTCGCCGGATCACGTAGGCGATCGTCGCCGCCGTACAGGCGATCGCCACCTGTCCCGGTATCGCCGTGACCGAATACGTCCAGATGATCGCCCAAAACTTATCACTGGACAAACGTAGGATGACGGCGTACAACCAGCCGGTTGCATGAATGGTCAGCAATCCTGCAAAACATGCCAGAGCCAGGGTTTCCAATTGACGACGCGATCGAAACGCAATCCAGCCACACACCCAAGCGCCCGGTACAAACCCCAACAGATAGCCAAAAATGGGCTGTGAGGTGTAATCCCAGCCTCCCCCTTGACTAAAAACAGGGAACCAGGGCGTTAACCCCAAGGTGAGATAGGCAATTTGCGATAGCGCTCCGGCATTTTTGCCGCCAAGACAGCCAACCAGCAGAATCGCCCCGACTTGGTAGGTTACACCCAGGGATAACACCATCGAACCGGAATCGCCCCAACCGGATAGCGGGCTCGTCAGGGACGCTTCGATCATCGTGCCAAAAATGGTCAAAAACAGGCCAACAAATGCCCAGAGTAATTCGAGAAGTGGATTCAATGGGTTGTTCACTCAATGCGACAACTAACGTCAAGGTTGATCGCTAGATCACGATCAATCGTTGAGATGTCACGTAACGATAACAGGTTACTTTCGAGGATTGCCCATTCTAATCGCACATCGATCGCTAAGGTCTAGAGTGCGTCGCTCGGGGGTTTGGTGGTGTCAACATCGCTTGGGGATGTGTCCACATTGGGAAGCTCGGGGATAAAGTCCGGTCGATCCGTACCTTCCCAGCCCGGCGGACGCTTGGAGTTGTACCAGGCTAACGTGCCACCAATGACGGCAGCAATGAAGCCAAAGATGTACAGCAAGGTAAATGCTAGGGGAAATTGGAAGGGTTCTTTGATGGGCGCATCAGGAACGACCGCCAACAGGTTAAAGAGGGAGAAAAGTTTCACGGCGGGAGTCTACGACTACAAATGTGTTTAACCACTACAGTACTCCATACTAGCTCAACGCTTCACGGTGAGTCATGGTGTACTTCCTAGGGGCTGGAACGGGTGGGATGTCTTGCTCGATCGGCTCTGGCTTTACTCCGAGGGGCCGGTGGCGGCTTCGGGTGCGGGGAGGAGCATGGTGGGAACTTCGGGGGCAGGCATAGCCTCTCCTGGGTCAGAGGTGGCCGGTGGTGGCGAGTAGGAGGAGCCATAGCCCGAGCTTGTAGCACCACCAGTGTTACTACTGTCGGAACTGTAGCTCGATTCAACCGGGGCGGAACCGTAGCCGTAGGTCGGTGTCGCGGGGGCAGACCCTTGACGGTAGCTAGTGGAGGGGGCGGGAGAGGGTGAGCCGTAGCTGGAGTTTACATAGCCAGCGCCGCTACCGGATTCGGCATAGTCGTAGCGGCTGGGATCAGTCCAGGTGCTGTTGCTGTAAGAACTCGTCGCGGTCGAGCTTTCCGGGTCGGAGGCATTTTGCGCGTTACGGTTCGATCCACCGGCAATCTTTTCACCGGCGGGTTTACGCTCGATCGAGGCTTCGCGGTAGCTAAAGCTGGGTAATTCCGGAAAATCAACCACCTCCATACCTTTCGTTGCCTCGACAGCAAAATCGCGCCAGACACCAGCGGCGGTTGTACTCGCGCCGTAGGTCGGTGTATTGTCTTTATTCCCGAGCCAAACACCGGTCACGAGCTGCGGAATGTAACCGATAAACCACAGGTCGCGGGCGTTGTCGGTGGTGCCGGTTTTGCCTGCGACGGGGCGATCGGGGAGTTGTGCGGGGGTTCCGGTGCCGTTGGTGACGACGTGACGCAGCATCCAGGTCATGATGGCAGCACTATCTGAGTCGATGGCCTGCCGGGGTTTGCCTTCGATGCTGTAGTCGTAGAGTACGTCACCGGCTTGGTTGCGAATTTTTCGGATGCCGTGGGGGGTTTGGTATTTGCCGTTATTGGCCAGGGTTCCGTACGCGCTGGTTATTTCGAGGAGCGTGACTTCGTAGGCTCCGAGGGCGAGGGCGTAGACCTCTTCGAGTTTGGATTCGATGCCCATGTCTCGGGCGAGGGCGATCGTTGGCTCGAAGCCCACATCTCCGAGAACCTGGATCGCGACGGTATTAATCGATTGGGTGAGGGCTGTGTCGAGCGAAACCCAGCCGACGTTGCGACCGTTCGCATTTTGGGCTGGTAGTTCCCAATCTTGATCGGCTTGTCTTCGTAGGAATCGGTCGGTGACATTCCCGAGGCGATCGCAGCGGCATAAACCAAGCCTTTAAACGTCGAACCCGGTTGACGCTTGGCTTGGGTGGCAAAGTTAAATTGGTTTTTCTTAAAGTCGCGTCCGCCGACCATGGCACGGATTTCACCGCTACGAGGGTCGATCGACACCAAAGCAGCATTCTCAAAATTCTGCCAGACCCCTGCGGTATCCAGCGCATCGGTGACGGCTTTTTCCGCGTGTTCCTGCATTTTTATGTCGAGGGTGGTTTCGACAATCAGCCCCCCTTGCTCAATTTCTTCCGCTGAGACAAATTTGGGGAGTTCCTGCTCGATGTAGCTGGTGAAGTAGGGCAGTCGAACATTGAGCCGTTTGGGTAGGCTAGGGTTTGTGCCGAGGAGCGAGGCTTTGGCCTCTTCGGCTTCCTCTGGGGTAATGAATTTGAGGTCGGCCATCCGATCGAGGATCACGTTACGGCGACGGCGTGCCAGTTCGGGTGACACGATCGGTGAGTATTCACTCGGTGCAGCGGGCATCCCGGCGATCGTCGCCATTTCGGGCAGTGTCAGTTGATCCACCGATTTACTGAAAAACACCCAAGCGGCATCACCGACGCCGTACGCCCCCGATCCGAGGTAGACGAGATTGAGATAGTACTCAAGCACGTCATTTTTAACCATTTCCCGCTCAATCTTCTGGGCAAGACGGGCTTCGCGGATCTTGCGCTCCAGGGTTGGCGCTTGGGTCAAAAATACCGTACGTGCCAATTGTTGCGTGATCGTGCTGGCTCCTTCAACCACCTCACCTTGCATGAGGTTGACCCCAACAGCACGCATAATGCCCTGAAAATCCACGCCATTGTGTTCATAAAAGCGGTGATCTTCAGCCGCCAGAAACGCATTCACCAAGTTGTCCGGCATTTGGCTCAGTTTCAGCTTGTCATGGGTGACGGGGCCGATTTGCTGCAAAATAGTGCCGTTTGCCGCTTTGATGGTGATTGTTCCGGGACGGGCAAAGGTGGTCACCTGGGTTGGATCGGGCAAGCTCTGATCAAGCTGAGTGAGCCGACGATCGAACCACACCCCGGTTCCGATGCCACCCAAAACCAGCAAAACCGAGGCGATCGGGCCAGCTTTGAGCAGTTTTTTCAGGATCTCAGCGGTGGGTTTGGGGAGGCTTGGGCGGCGATTGGGGCGGCGTTTGGGTCGGCGATTATTGGGATTGGGCGATCGCGCGGCTTTGGGTTGGGGGGAGTGGCTATTCACCAAAATCGAACCTCAGACGAAAGATGTCAGGACGGGAACAGGAGTGGACGGAAAACGCTGCGGGAGAACGAATTGTGAGTCGGGAAACGAGGCAAGGCGATCGAGCGTTGGTCAGCGTTGGCTAGGTGGAATTCAGGCTGATCAAGCTGCGCGGGTTTCGTCCCGTCCAATCACGACAGGATGGAATGTCCGAGGGCGAGACCGGTGACCAACATGCCAAACACGAGGAACGGCTGGGCGCTGGCTTGGTATTTGACATCGTTGGCGATCGGGTCGCGCAGGAAGTACATGTCTTGAAAAACGACCTGGGGGATAACGAGCAAAATGAGCAGCACTGCGTAGAGGTTTTGGTGAATGCTCATCAGATATCCGGCGACGCCAAACTGAAAAATATCGATCGCCAGGACACAAATCCAAGCCGCCGTACCAATCCCAAACATGACCGGCAGGGATTTTAAACCCAATTGGCTATCCCCTTCGACACTTTTGAAGTCATTGACGATCGCGATGCCAAGACCAGCACAGCTATAAAACAAGGTCAGGGCAAAAATAGTCGGGTTGAGTTCGCCAAATAGCGCGTGACCGGCGCACCAGGGGAGCGTGATATAGCTCGCGCCCAGGGCGTAGTTACCGAGCCAGCCATTTTGCTTCAGCTTCAGCGGTGGTGCGGAGTAGATATAGGCCAGGAATGAGCCAATCACGGCCATCAGGGTAATCGTCGGGAAATCGTGACCCGCCCATTGATCGAGACCGAAGGCCACGAGCCAGCCACCCAGCAGCAAAACCCAAATCTGTGAAACGACCTGCGAAATGGAAATTGCACCGGAGGGAATGGGTCGGTATGGCTCGTTGATCGCGTCGATTTCGCGATCGTAGTAGTCGTTAATCGTTTGGGTGTAGCCCGTGAGCAATGGCCCCGACATTAACATGCAGGTCGCCGACATCAGCACATGCTCAAACGTCCAGGTGAAATGTCCGGACGAGGCTGCACCGCAAACCACACCCCAAATCAAGGGAATCCAGGTAATGGGCTTGGTGAGCTGGAGGCGAATTTTCCAAACGTTGGTTTCTCCAGCTCCGGCTCCTTTCATGCCGAGCAACTGTCGAGCTTTGGCGCTGCGATCGTCGCTGCCTGCGGTGCTGGAACTGGCGTTAGGATTGGCGGTCGATACCGCCGGTTTAGCGCCGTTACCGTCCATCGACTCAGTCACGGGCATATCGGGGGATGGATTTTCCGATCGGGGCTGTTCGGACTGGGGCGAGGTGGACATTAGCTCAAGTAAAAAGTGAATTTTGGCGGAGATTTGTGAATAATTTGGCATAAGCCTAGACCATTATCAAATAACATGCGATCAAGTGGGCAATTCTCTCGGTGAATGCGGCGCGACACTCCGCAGAAAAATCCGCTCGATTGACTGACCGCTGCTCATTTCGGCTTATTTTAATGACCGACTAAAATCCACTGCCCTTTCGCCGTCGCTGCCCATGTCCCGCTATTTGATGGTTCCCTTGCTGTCTCGCCGACGTTCTCGCCCAGCCTGCTGCACCACGATCGGGCTAGCCCTTGCGGCCAGCATGTTACTCGCTCGACCTGCGGCTGCACTCCCGCCCCCCGAAGACACACCAGAAGAAATCTTACGCAACCAGCAAATTTTTGACGCCCGATCGCCTGTTGACGGCCAACCCCTCTCCGTCGCGGAATACCAGCGCTTGCAGGCTGAACTCCGCGCCCTTGAGGATGACCCATTGCTGAGTTCCAACGTACGCCAAACGATTTTTTGTTACGAATTTTGAAAGCCGTGCGGGTGTTAACTCCGCTCTAAACAAATCTTTGAGCCATCCGATCGATAGGCTCACGGTTGACGCCGCCACCCAAATCGGCACAACTGTTATCTATCCGACGGCAAGCGGAACCGATCTAGACAATCGCGACCGAGATAGACCGTAACATCCGAGCCGATCGCACCCGTTGAACGCGCCGTAACCAGACCGCAGCCGATCGCCTCCTGGATCAGATTCGCCGCCTCCAGATTGCCCGTCTGAGCCACGATGAGGGTTTTGCGTTGGACGGTCTCACTGGGAGCAAGCTGCAAAATTGTGGTTCCGTCCGTGGTTTTAAGCTGGGACGTTAGGACACGAAGATTGAGAGCTTCTCCCGTCGCATCTTGCACCGCGACACGCAGATCGCCCGCAGCCATGACCTGTCTACGTGCGCCAGGATCGTTAATGAAATCGTCACCGTTCGTTGTTGCGAAAAACTGGCTGCGAATGCGATCGAGTTCTGCGGTATCCGGAAGCCAGTAGCTTTCGGTGTAGCCATCCTCAGATTGACTGAAACGTCCTGGTAGCATGACGGCCTGTAACGTTTTCGCCTCGATCGCACTATCCGCTAACGCCAACAGTTCACGCGGGCGAAGGTCTGTTTCGATCGCATCCTGAACAATCGCGATCAGGCTTGGCAACTCACGCATCATCGCGGGATGACGCAACCGTGACAACATCGCATCAAACACCTGTTGTTGTCGCTGAACGCGGCCAATATCACCAAGCCCATCATCGCGATAACGAGCAAACTGAATCGCCTCCGCACCACTAAGCAACTGCCAACCGGGTTCCAGGTTGATCGTTAAATCTTGAGCGCGATCGACGTACTGCATCGGGCGTTCGATATGCAGTTCCAAGCCGCCCAGTTGATCAATCACCTGACGCGCCGCCTTCAAATCAACCCGCAACACCCGATCAATGGTGACTCCGCGCAGGAGCGTTTCCAGGCTGGCGATCGTGAGGTCTGTTCCGCCCAGAAGATTGGCGCGATTGATTTTATCGAAGCCGTAGCCGGGAATCTCGACGCGTGTATCACGGGGAATTGAAAGCAAATGGATCGATCGCGTCTCCGGATCAAACCGAATCAAGGCCAGTGTGTCGCTATGACCCTCGAATCGTTGGGGAGAATCTGGGTCAAGCTCGGATAACGGATCGACACCGAGCAGGGCGATTGTCGCGGGGCGAGCCAGGCTCGGATGAAGACGATCGCCCGCCACAGGCGGAATCGATGCGACAACCTCTGTGAGCGACGACGGCAAGGTTTGGGGGGCGATCGAAGCCCACAGGCCACCGACTAAACCTGAACTTAACGCAACACCGACAGCTAAGTAGATCGTCAGGTGCTTGGAGCGCGTGCGAACAGTTGCAGCATCGGGTCTCGGCATCAGCATCGGTAGCGGCGAAGAATCTGGCTCTAACATCGTCCAAGAATAACGCGATCGTCTATCCCCAAAGGCTCAACCTCGCACGACAACCATGACCCTGAGCCCACCTCCCCGCCAACCTCCAAGCCAACCTCCAAGCCAACCTCCAAGCCAACCTTCAAACCCATCCCCCCATCACTCAGCAGAGCGCCACAGGCAAGCAATATGAGGATTGGTTAATTGTTTTGTAAAGAAGTGTTGCGTTTTTTTACAAAAGTTTGTATAGTTGTAAACAAAGCAAGCCAAGCCTATCTCAATCGGAGGTTCATTCATGGCTTTCACACTCGCACTAATCGCCCTTTTCGTCGTTGGCTGGGTTGCCGCGATCGCTCTGGGCTCACAAGCATATTTCAAGGGCGAAATTTCCAAGCCCATTCATGAGCGCAACTGGAATTCCGAAGGGTTTAACCAGATTGCCCTCGCAGTTACGGCAGAAGAACTCGACTACAACGAGCGCGTTCCTGGCTTCACGGTTAACTACTAAGCCGCACGGAACTCAGCCGTCCCAGTTGAATTAAGTCGGTGTTTCAAGATTTCGCTTCAAGTATTGGAATAATCCGACTTGATTCCTATCCTTAGGTATCTCCCTGATACCTCATTGATCTTTCAATTTCTCTATCCAGGCCAAGCCGTTAACATTTGTTAGCGGCTTTTTTTTGTCTTATTTTTATCATGCTCTCCAATCCGACCTCTAGTCATTGAATGATCGCAGAGAGGTATCTATCAAGATTGAGGTGGGGCGCAGTCTGACTATTCGGGCGATACTGATCCAAGCGATTTAAGTC
>JAAUPN010000219.1 GCA_012033105.1 Coleofasciculaceae cyanobacterium RL_1_1 | reverse complement strand
CGACACGCTTGGAGCTGGGATCAAGTACCGTGCGATCGCTGGTAACCGGCACGATCGCAGCAACCCCCAACTCTGTGACCTGACGCACCACGTCATCAAATGCGTTTCCTTTCGGAACAGCCGCCACCAACACCAACGGCACGCTTAATTCGGAGAGTTGCGATAAACCCGGAGATTCTGGCGATTCTGGCGATTCTGACCCCGTTGCCACGGCATCCCGATCGCTCAACTCCGTAATAATTCGCGCTCCCAAATCGCCGCGATCGCCATCCTGCTCCGCCGCTGTCTTCACCAGTTCCACCTCCCACATCTGGCCGCCCCCGTCCGCCACAATACAGCGATCGCCCACCCCCAAACGCAGCACACGCCGTAAATAGTGCCGCGCCTCATCCGTCAACCGAAATCGGTCACCCTCACGGCGATCGGCAGTTAGCGTAATTCGGCGAAGTTCGGCCATCTCGGGGCTGGGTTTAGCTCAGAAAAATTGAAAGGAAGAGGTTGAGGTCGGGCATCACTCAAGGATTGAGAGCGGCCAAATCGTGACCTTATCGCCGGAACTTGGCCGGAACTTGGCCGGAACTTGGCCGGAACTTGAGGATTACGTGGGATATCGCTTACTGTGCCGGACGATCCAACGAACGACGCGCCTGCTGGGTCTCCGGCAGATCCGGATTTCCGGCTGGGGTGATGACGTTGCCCGCTCCCGAGAAATAATCCTGAGCGAGCTGCGCCACTTGACGCACAATTTCAGCCGCACGATCGTCTTCCGCCGGACGCTTGACAATGACGGACAACACGTAACGCTTACCGTTGGGCAGATCAATCAAACCGCTATCACCCAGACTGTGCTTGATGTTGCCGGTTTTATGGGCGATCGTCGCGCCATCCCCCAGAGCTTGAGGCAGCAGACTATCATTTTGCGTCGCTTCCAGGATATCCAGCAGGCGATCGCGACTGCGCAACGACACCAACTCGCCGCGATCAATTGACGCGAGCAAGTGCGTGAGGTCGTCCGGCGAAACCGTATTCATACCTTGGAGATCCGGCAACGGCTCGTTCAGCACCGTATGAGCCATCCCCCAGCTCTGAAATTGGGCATTGAGTACCGACTGGCCTCCGAGACGATCCAGGATGATATTGGTCGCGGTGTTGTCACTGATGACGATCATCTGGGTGATCACCTCTAGCGCCGAGTATTGCGTTCCCGGCGCATCAAACTGCATCGTGCCGGAACCTTCCGCCACCTGCTCTGCTTTGAGCGTCAGCATCTCATCGAGACGAACCTCACCGCGATCGACCGCCTGGAAAAATGCCACGAGGATCGGCAACTTGATCGTACTGGCCGCCGCGAGTACCTGATTGCCATTGAGATCGACAAATGCGCCCGTATCCACATCCACAAGGGACACACCCACGAGAAAATCCGGATACCGCGCGGCCAACTCTTGCATCTGGGAACTGAGGTTGGCGATCGATTGGGTGCGCTGGAAGGACACCGGTAAGGCTTCCACTTCTGCTGTTACCGGAGTGCGAACACTCGCCGTTGTGGACGGGTCTTCCGCGCTCGGCGAAACCACTGATAGCAGGGTTCCCGCGATCGCGCTCAAGCCAATCCCCACAATCACCAAGCGGACGCCGTACATGAGTGGGTGAAGTGGTGTACGTCTTCGGGTTCGTGCCGGTCGTTGGGTGTCGTTGCTCGACACCGCCACGGGGCGACGTAACGGGGTCACCTTTTGGCGTGGGATTTGGGGTGCAGGAGTGCGCTGTAACGGGGTGATCGGGCGCGGTTTGCCGAGTGGCTTACGAGGAAACGACGAAGAGGCACTCAGCGGTCGCGGAGCCGTGCCTCCCCGTCGCTGACGACGACGCTCGGCAATGCTGCGGTCGAACAAACTATCTTGAGGGGTGAGCCTAGCGATCGTTTCGGCGCTACTTTCCTGAGTTAGGGGAGGAGCGGAGGGAAAGAAGGTCGTCGGCGTAGTGACGTTTGGTTCGAGGTCGGGGTCGGGGACGGAATTGCCGCAAAGCTGCCGCTGTCGTAGCGGGGCGGTGAGGTTGATGGCAATGGCGTTGAGTTGACCTGGGAAGTAGGGCGCGGCTGAAATGCAGGGGTGACCGGCGATGCACCCACATTGGGCAAGCTCGGCGATACGCCACCACGGTTTGGCGCTTGCGATGTGGTTGAAGGTTGGGGTCGAGCGGTGTGCTCTGGGGGGGTGAGACGCTTGGCGATCGAATCGATCGTGGTGTCGAGATAACGTCGCCACTGTCGCCGTTGCCAGCTCATATCCTGCGGAGACGACGATAACGGATTTAAGCGACGCGGGGGATTATTCGAGTTAGGCATGGGGGGTTATCTCTCCGAACGCTTTATCCGTCAGCGGTTTGTCCTTTAAGCTTGCGTATTCAAATCGTTCCATCACGGCTGAAATGGCGATTGAGCCGGCGATCGCACTGAATGTAGGTCGCAAAATAGATCGCAACACCAAATCATCAGCTCGCCATAACGGTAAAACTGGCGAACGTTCGCTTCGCTTTGAACTAAGAATAAACACTTACTTCAAGCTTGACCAGTGAACACCAGGAGCATTATGACCTGACCCCGTCCATCGTGACACCCGATCGTGAGCCAACGACAGGGCAAACGCATACTCATCTAGCTTGACCTTGTGTCGATTGATCGTCGGGCGCATGGTCATGCGCCCCTACAAAAACGGCCTCCACTCACGATGAAACAAACCCACATAGCTAACACTTCAGCATCACGCCGTCAGACCGCATCGCAGATCTGAACGAGTCACAATTTTAGTCGCAACAAGTCTCCGACCTGCTCCCAGTGATTCGTAACAAAAGTCGGAATGTGCTTTACAAACTTAGCCGTGATTGTAAAGAAGCCCGCGATCGCGCCATCCTCCCCGTACGAATACCGATACAGTAACAACCCAGACCCCCATCAAATCACACTCCATAGCCTGCGTGGACTTGATGCGAGAAAAGTGCCAGCAATTTGCTCAGAGTTCCCTAACTGTTCGGCTCTCATCCGATGTCTGTATCTGAGTTAACAAAATGTAACCCTAAAAAGATCGAGGGCGTTGTATAAATTTTACCTGAAGGGCATGAATGACCGGTAGGAGCTAGACTACTACCACTTCTCATTCCTCTCATAATGAGCTGGGATTATTCTCAGGTTTATGCGAGATTGACCGCATACGCGGGTACAACTCAATCTCAAGCAGAGAGTTTTGAGAATGCTTCAGATCGGGGAGAAAGACCCCGAATGATCGTCATTAAAAAGCTAAATTTTCAGTCCTGCTTCACTACTAGGGCTGATTTCAAAATCTAGTCCAGCTCGTCTGGAATATTAACTAGGAGATTAATTTCATGTTTGACGCATTCACCAAGGTCGTCTCGCAAGCAGACGCTCGCGGCGAATACCTGGCTGCCAGCCAGCTCGACGCTCTCAGCGCAATGGTTGCAGAAAGCAACAAGCGCATGGACGCTGTTAACCGCATCACCGGTAACTCCTCGGCGATCGTTGCTAACGCAGCTCGCTCGCTGTTCGCTGATCAACCTCAACTGATTGCTCCGGGCGGTAACGCTTACACCAGCCGTCGCATGGCAGCTTGCCTTCGCGACATGGAAATCATCCTGCGCTATGTCACCTACGCTATCTTCTCCGGCGATGCAAGCGCTCTGGAAGATCGTTGCCTCAACGGCCTGCGTGAAACCTACGTTGCTCTGGGCACCCCCGGCGCTTCGGTTGCAGTTGGCGTCACCAAAATGAAAGAAGCTGCTCTGGCGATCGTTGGCGACACCAACGGCATCACCAAAGGTGATTGCAGCAGCCTGATGTCGGAAATCGGCACCTACTTCGATCGTGCTGCCGCTGCTGTTGCATAAGACCTTAGATCGGTGAGTCGCAGATAAACCCGCGTTCCATCGTTGATAAGTTCACTTTAATCGAGACCTTATTTCTCGTTTGAAGCTTCGCAATCCGTTTAAGTATTGCTTTCAAGACGTTGAAACCATCATGAAGCCGATTTGCTTCCTGACTGCGTTTCTGTAAAACATCAAGGAGATATTTCCACAATGAAAACCCCGCTAACCGAAGCAGTATCGGCTGCTGACTCTCAAGGCCGCTTCCTGAGCAACACCGAAATTCAATCGGCTTTTGGTCGTTTTGCACGTGCTAACGATGCTCTGACGGCTGCTAAAACGCTGACGCAAAACGCTGATTCGCTGGTTAACGGTGCAGCTCAAGCGGTTTACAGCAAGTTCCCTTACACCACGCAAATGCAAGGTGCTAACTTCGCTGCTGACCAACGCGGTAAAGACAAATGCGCTCGTGACATCGGTTACTACCTCCGCATGGTTACCTACTGCCTCGTTGCTGGTGGAACCGGCCCCATGGACGAGTACCTGATTGCAGGTATTGCTGAAATCAACAGCACCTTCGACCTGTCGCCGAGCTGGTACGTTGAAGCTCTGAAATACATCAAAGCTAACCACGGCCTGAGCGGTGACGCTGGTGTTCAAACCAACAACTACCTCGACTACGCAATCAACGCGTTGAGCTAGGTTTGATTGAGGTCTAAGCGATCTCACTCAACTGATCGCCCGGAAGGGTAAGCAAGGTTAGCCATTGTGTTTGTCTTGTTTATCCTTCTGGGCGATATTTTGTGTGTATTTCACGTCGTTGCTAAGTTTTTCGTGACATGTCCGCTTCTGATCTTCCTGAACATAGTGTGGATAGTGCTAACCAGCCGCGCCAGTTAACGCCCGCGATCGCGATCGCCGATCTCCAGCAAACCGAAGACACCAGTAAGCGCTACTACGCGGCCTGGTGGGTTGGTAATCAGGGCGTAACCGATGAGGCGGCGCGAAAGGCCTTAATCGAAGCCTTGGCGGATGAGACGGATCGATCGCCGGATGGTGGCTATCCGTTGCGACGGAATGCGGCGAAGGCGCTGGGAAAGGTGGGAGGTCGCGCAGCGGTAGAACCGTTGATTGGCTGTTTGGCCTGTGAGGATTATTACGTCCGCGAGTCGGCAGCGCAGGCGCTGGAGGCGCTGGGCGATCAGCGAGCGATTGCGCCCTTGGTTGCACTGCTAGACGGTGGTGTGGCGGCGGCGATCGCGGTTCCGGGCAAACCTCACCTGGTGCAGCCCTACGATGCCATTCTCGAAGCACTGGGCGCGTTAGGGGCTACCACAGCGATCGCCGATGTTGAGCCATTTTGTCACCATGAAACCGCGCGGATTTCCTATTCGGCACATCGAGCGATGTATCAGTTGACCGGTGATGATCGCTATGCTGAGGTGTTGGTGCAGGCGCTTCAGGGTCGGGATCTACAACTACGGCGATCGGCACTGATGGACATCGGGGCGATCGGTTACTATCCGGCAGCGCATCCGGTGGCCGAAACCCTGGCAGAAAACAGTCTCAAATTGATTTCACTCAAGGGGATTTTGGAGCAAACCCTCCGGGATCATTCAGATCAAAGGACGGATCAACCGCTCACCCCAGAAACCATTGCGACCTTGCAACTGATGGACGATTTGTTATAGCGCCCTGCTAAGTAGTCCAAGCTTAAAAAATGACGGTTTGCGTGAAGTAAGAGAGCAATGAGCACTGAGCGTAGTCGTTGGCGTAGCCTTCGCGCAGCGAATAGTGCGATCTTCAGCTAAAGCACGACTTAATTTTCTGGGTCTAATTACTCGCGTATCCAACCTAATTGCTGATTTAATCTTTCACCCCGTGCGACCGTGACCACTTCGATCGACCCCAACAACGCCAAGCAAACACCGAATATTGATCAACTGATCGCCGACCTGGATGCGGCGGACTCGTCCCTCGGTGTGATCCGTACGGTGGTTGCCCTTGCTGCTACCCGATCGCCCGCCGCGATCGTCAAACTGATCGAAGTGTTGCGCTACAACAATCCGGGTGCGGCGGTGGCGGCGGTGGAGGGTCTCGTGGCGATCGGCGAGCCATCGGTGTTGCCGCTATTGGAGTTGCTCGACGGGTATAACTATGGGGCGCGGGCTTGGGCGATGCGAGCGCTATCGCAAATTGGCGATCCTCGGGCGATTGATGCGTTGCTAGAGGCAATGGTGGATTTTTCCCTGAGTGTGCGACGGGCGGCAGCCAAGGGGGTCGGGTCGTTGCAGTGGCAGCATGTGGCGGCGGCGGATCTTGATGGGCTACGATCGCGCATTGTTGAAGCGCTGACGCAAACCGCGACGGATGATGAATGGGTGGTGCGCTATGCCTCCGTGGTGGGGCTTCAGGGTGTGGCGCAAAGCTTGGTGGAGTTTCCGGGATCAGCGGAAGCAGCAGATCTCGCACTGGGCGATCGGGTATTAATCGAGCTGGCAGGAC
>JAAUPN010000047.1 GCA_012033105.1 Coleofasciculaceae cyanobacterium RL_1_1 | reverse complement strand
CGAAACAAGCCTGAAACCCACCGATTTACGCTACGAGATTGTCTGTGTGGATGACGGGTCTCGGGATGGCACGGCGGCGTTATTGAAACAACTGGCGATCGAGCGCGACGATCTCAGCGCCGTTTTGCTCCGCC
This sequence comes from Coleofasciculaceae cyanobacterium RL_1_1, assembly GCA_012033105.1. Classification (GTDB taxonomy): domain Bacteria; phylum Cyanobacteriota; class Cyanobacteriia; order Cyanobacteriales; family Geitlerinemataceae; genus RDYZ01. The sequence goes on along the minus strand of JAAUPN010000047.1, from coordinate 21,232 downwards.
GAAATTATGGTCAAACTCCGGCGATGGCCGCTGGATTTAAAGTGGCTCAAGGCCGCGTGATTGTCACGATGGACGGGGACTTGCAAAATGATCCGGCGGATATTCCGGCGCTGTACACCAAACTACAAGAGGGCTACGACCTGGTGAGCGGCTGGCGCAAGAACCGTCAAGATGACGCCCTCACCCGCCTATTACCATCCAAAATCGCCAACGGCATTATTAGTCGCGTCACCGGCGTCAAGCTGAATGACTACGGCTGTTCGCTCAAGGCGTATCGCGCGGAAATTGTTGAGGATATGAATCTGTACGGTGAGCTACACCGCTTCCTACCCGCACTGGCGTTTATTGAGGGGGCGCACATTATCGAAGTGCCGGTCAATCACCATGCGCGGCAGTTTGGTCAGAGCAAATACGGTCTGGGTCGCACGTTTCGCGTTGTGATGGATTTAATGACGGTCTTCTTTATGAAGAAGTTTTTAACGAAGCCGATGCATGTTTTTGGGATGTTTGGCTTCGCGAGTATGAGTTTGGGGGTTGTCCTGGGGCTTTATCTGACGATCGTTAAACTGTTTTTGCATCAAGATATCGGCGATCGCCCCCTTTTGACCTTAGCCATGTTGCTCTTTTTGGGCGGGTTACAGCTTTTGAGTTTTGGCCTGATTTCGGAGTTGCTGATGCGGACGTATCACGAGTCTCAGGGGCGACCGATTTATCGGATTCGAGAAGTGATTGGCAGTGGCGATCGGCGATCGGAGGTTGCCGAATAGCAACGCCGCAGGGTCGGCACTGCCCACCAGGATCAATCCAGTTTTTGCAACGGACGCTCGTACGCTTTCACGCTTTCCGGGCGAAACTTACGCATGATCGCGTTGGCCTGCTGAATTTTGAAGCGATCGGCCTTCACCACGATCGGATATTCTCCCGCTTTGATCCGATCGCGATACGGACGCATATCCCCCGATCCCAAAATCAAACTTGTGCCGCCACTGACGAACAGGCCGCCCATTGCGCCCCCGATCGCGCCCAACACACCGCCGATCAACTGATTACCCAAAACCCCCGCCCATTCAAAGGTTTGCAGTCCCGTGATGGAGTTGAACACCACGCCACCTGCAAATCCAAACGGCGCAATCCAAGACACCATCGTCAGGGCGCGTTTGCGGGTTTCTTCGTGGGGATCAACCAGGCCGTATTCGTCCGGTGTGGTGTAGCCGCCACCGAGAATCGTGGCAAAGCCGGATAGCCCCTTATCTTCGAGCGCGGTATACGCAGCCTCAGCGGAAATGCGATCGGCGAAAACAGTTACGAGATATTCCATAGTTTTAGTTGAGTGATTTTGAGGGCGTGATTGGGCTAAATTTAATGTTGATATGATTGAGGTCTGTTGATTAACTATAGAATCAGCCCGCAGAATCAGCCCAGACAAACCCTCAATCATCCGGCCAGGGGCGAGGACGCATGGGATACACTGAAAGGCACGCGGAGGCTAGCGCAACCGCGCCCGATCGCGATACGTGCGATCGCGGCTCGACCCACCCCCTCAACGAAACCGCCATCGTTCGGACGACAGCCACCATGGGAACCTGGAAATTCTTGGTACAGCGTGAAGGAAAACAATCATGGACTGCGCTTGAAGGCGAAGTGATGTCTTTAGAGCCCGGTCGCTATCGGATTGCGGCGCGGGCTCCGGTGGCGAATACGCCGATCGCGATTGAGATTGCGGTGATCCAGCCGACGGGCGAGCAACGTCACTATCGCCGCAGCACGCGAACGAATGGTGATGGCCTGTTGGCGGTGATTCCGTTTACGGATCTCAGTGATGGGGATTGGGCTTTGACCTGTCAAACGATGGGCAATTATGCCGAACCGGAGACGGCGTCGATGTCGTGGCGCGTGACGGAGCCGATGCCGATCGCGGCGATCGAGGTGGCCGATCCCTGGGCCGAGTCGGATGGTGTGGCAGAGGTGAAGGGTTCAGACGAGGTGGCGGGTGAAACGATCACGTCGGACGGTGATTATCTGGATGCTGTGCAGGCTGAGGGGGACGAAGTTACAAAGCGAGTCGATCGAGCGGATGAGGCGATCGGGTTCGATTTCACCTCGGATGTAACCAAAGATGAGGACACTTCGGATCTGACGAATATCGACCCCGATCGAATCCCAGACGAGCCTGAGCCGATCGCGATCGATCACAACGAACCCGACGAACCCGACGAACCCGATCCAATCGATGAACCCGACACCCAACTAGAGAATTCCGCGATCGAATGTGCAACGCCAGATCCTGACACCGAAGCCTTGAGCGATCAACTCTCACCTGAAGTTCTGGCGGATGCCATCGTTAGCCCAGGCGAAACCAGCGACGCCGCCGAGACCACGATCCAGCCGACCGATGATAAGACGATCGAGGAGACCCTAGACGGCGCGATCGATGCCATAGAGACCATTACCACCAATGTGATCGTCATGCCCGGAATGGTCGCGAAGCTGCCCGCCGTTTGGATTGATCAGACTGAGCAAGACAATCCCAGCGAGGACGGTAATCAAGTCGAGCAACCCGAATCAGTCGAGCAACCCGAATCATCAGAGGTCGAAACCGCCAACGTTGCAGACGTTGCAGATATGACAGACGTTGCAGAGGTTGTAGACGTTGCAGATATTACAGACCAGGCCGCACCAACTCCATTAGACATCGGCGAGTCGTCCGAGGCCGATGCGCCTTCAGCAGTGGAAATCTCCGAGTTGCAGAGTGAGCAAAGTTTGGAGGGTGAGCAAAGCGAGAAAAGTGTGCAGAGTGCCACGATCGAGAGCGAACCGCTCCCCGATGCCACCGTTCCCGATATCGCCGCCGAGCCGGAACCCCCAACCCTGACGACCTACACCCAAGGCCAACTCAAACTCCAGCTCGATCGCACCAGCTTTACCGTCGCTGCCGGTGGTACGCTCTCTCTGTCCGGCCAGATTCAGGCGGATTCCTCGATCGATTCCCGTTCGCGCATGGCCGGTTTACACCTGCGTTTGCGCCTACGCGAGCCACAATCCTCACGGGTGCTAATCGTCCGTCAATTTTTGCTCGCCCCGACGGTTGGCGGTGTTGTTCACTTCGAGCGATCGGTTCTAGTTCCGGAAAGCATCAACTCCAAACTCATTTTGGGTGAATTGTTGCTGTGCGACACTGTGCCGAACACGATCGATCAACAATCGTTTACCATCACCGCCGGTCTAGAATCTCTGCTCAATAATCTGACCGGTCGCAATCGTGCCTCTGAACCCGTGGTCTGGCAAAAAGACCAGTGGAGCGACGCCGATCGGCAGACCAATCAACCACCCAAAACAACACCGCCACTGATCCCGCCAGCACCCAAACCGACCCTTGATCTGCCTGGTTTTGCAGCGAGTCCCGTTTCTGGCATTGATAAATCTCAGCTTTTAGCCCGTTTGGGGCTGACCTCGGAAACCCCGAACGGCAACACCCCCCTGGCAGAACCCATCGATGAAACCGCCAGCGATCAACACAATACCCTCACCGAGCTTGAGGCTAATCAGTCTGGCGAGGCCATGACGGACGGAGACGCCGCAGCCCACGCTCTCGACGTTAGCCGCCACGAGGCCACCCGTTCCGATCGCTTCCCCCTTGAACCGCTGACGCCACCCTCTCACCGTAACGATCGCTTCGTCTCCCGCCTCAATCAAATTGCGCACGATAACGAGCTAACAAGCTGGCTGAATGACAGTGATCTCGATCTGGGTGATGAGGGTCTACCGGAGGATTTCGCCGGTGGTGATCTTGCGCCGTTGACCGGAGCGAGTCACGTCCTGACGCATGAGGCGATCGATCGCGATCGCGAAACCTCCCAAGAAATTGTCCTCGACCGCCCCACCGAGGAACCACGCCGTCCATCATTCTCGCGATCGTCACCGCAACCGGTTGCGCGTCCGGTACTCCCGCAGAGACTCCAATCCCCAGCCCCGAATTGATCGTACCGCCGGGACACCTAACCGCCGGCGCTCCATTCTCATTCGGGCGCGTCTACCCGAACTCAGTGCGCGAATTTATATCAAGCTTTGGATTTACGATCGCCAAAATCAAGCGTTACTCGATGGCCCCCGCTGGCTGACGGATTTTCTGCCGATTGGTGATGGCAATGTTGAAGGCATGGTTAATCTGACGGTTCCCTACGGTGGGCTTGATGTGCAGTTTGAGGCGATCGCGGTTGAGGTCGAAACGGATCGGGAAAGCTATAAAACTGCGATCGAGCGTCGGATTGTGCCAGCCGCTCCCCCCACCTTGCCGCTCGAAAACTCTTCCCGACAGCGTTAACGTTTCACAGCAAGCGTTAAGCCTCAAACGTGACACCCAGACTGCTAAACCCAATCCGAGTCATCGTTTGTGGGTTGACGCCAATCACTTTCCCAGTTGTCTGGTGGGGCTGGATCTGGGCGGGTCGGCGGGCGTCGGGTTGTGAACGATGGGTCGGAGGCGTTGTCAGACTCGGCAGGATCGGCAGGATCGGCAGGGTCGGTCGCATTGGCAGAGCTGGAGTTACGTTTGGGATCTGGGCGCGGCGATCGCACTGGACGTGCCGGAGTTCGGGGTAGAGTCGGTACGGCCATCGGGTTCAATGATCGGTGTGATTTCTTCGAGGGCATCGAGCGGATCGCGTGGATCAAGTCGTGGGTTGCTCTCACGGGAGGGTAGATCGATCGGGACACGTCGATCGGCATTGGGATTGCGCGATGCGGTATTTTCCCCCAAGTGAAGCGGCGTATCCTCCGATTTCGAGGGCTTTTTTTCGTAGCTAAAGGAATACACGCTGCCCTGACGATAGACTTCGACCGGTTGTTGATGCAGCTCGTAGCGCGAGTTGGGCGGCAAATTGAGCGGTTCGCCGTGGTCTTTCGGGTCGTCTAATGGCTCCGAAGGCTCCGCCGTCGCAGCGTTGGAAGGGTTATCGTCGGCAAGGGGATCGGCGGAATTCGGCATCGCAGACGGATCGCTTGGAACTTCGTTTTCGAGTACTTCCCACGGTTCGCGCGGTGGTTCGAGATCGGGGACAAATTGCGAGACCCGCTGATCGCGAGCGTCCCAGGCTTCATCGTCATCCCAAACTTCGGTTGGTTCTTCGATCGGCTCGTCTATTTTTTTCCCGAAGCGACGACGCGGCGGTTTGGAACTGGGTGCAGGATTGGTCGGATCGTCATTAACCAGGCGCGATCGCGGTGGCTGTGAACGACCGGAACCGCCGATCGAGAGCAGAAATGCCAACAGGAGCATCGTCAGGCTACCGACGGCAATGGCTGCAATCACCCAAAGACCCAGCGGTAGCATCGGGCTAGCAACGCCGAGAAAGATCACAGCAATCGGCGTTTGATTTTGCACCAGCACTAAACCAGCGATCGCCAGCCAGACCAGTACAATGAGCGGTTTAATTCCAGACATAGGCGATCGCGTTATAGCTCGTGAGCCACGTAGAAGATCTAGAGGGGTCTCTTTAGTTCTATCATGACGATCCCGCTTGGGGCGCCGTGATCGTCGATGATAGATCGTGATGATCAAACAAAACTGGTCAGGATCTCGATCTTGTTCGGTTTTCCGACTGCCATGATCCCCTCTCTGTCTTCCCCACCTAGCGGTGCTTTCGACCTCGTTATTTTGTCCAATGGACCGGGCGAAGTGTTGACTTGGGTTCGTCCGGTTGTTGCGGCGATACATCAGCAGCTTGAACAGTCCGGACAACGGAATCATCTACGAATTTCGGTGATCCTGTCGCCTTGTAACCATGCGAGCGGCAAAGAAGCGGAGATTCTGCAATCGTGGCCGGAGGTCGATCGCGTGCAAGCTCCTGAACATTTTTGGCCGTTTTTGCTGCGGGGTCGTACCGCCGAGGGGTGGCACTGGCACGATCGCGGCGTCGTGGTGTTTCTCGGTGGCGATCAGATTTTCCCGGTAGTTATCGCACGACATCTCCGCTATCGATCGGTGCTGTATGCCGAGTGGCAAACCCAGTGGAGCGGCTGGATTGATCGATTTGCGGCGATGAATGAGACCGCACTGAAGACGCTACCACCACGCCATCGATCGAAAGGGGTGATTGTTGGCGATCTGATGGCAGATGCGGCCAATTTACCGCGCGATTCCAGCGATCGGTCTGAACTCCAGCTTCTGGATGCGCTGTCTGGATTGATCGCTCCGATCGCCCTGATGCCGGGATCAAAACCAATGAAACTTGCGCCCCTCGTGCCGTTAATGATCGCGATCGCTGATGGTGCGATCGCCCGCTGGAAGCGTGATTTTCCCCAGCGTCCGGTCTTGCAATTCGTGATCCCCGTCGCGCCAACCCTTAGCCTCAAGGAGCTGGCACAGTATGCCGACCCGCTTTACAATCCCGCGATTGATCGCTGGTGCTGGGGTAGCGCAACCCTGATCCCCGGAGCCTTCGAGCCTCGTCGCGATCGCGATCAACCGGTGGAGATCCTGGCACATTTGCCCTATTTGCGCACATCAGCGGGCAACCGCATTTACCTTGGTTAACCAATCCGGCCTATTCCCTGATTGATCGCTGTCAGTTTTGCCTCACCACCGTCGGAGCGAATACTGCCGAACTCGGCGCGTTAGGAATTCCGATGTTTGTGCTGTTACCGACCCATCAGCTCGATACGATCCGCGCCTGGGACGGGATGCTCGGTATCTTGGTGCGGTTGCCGATCGTTGGGGCGTGGTTTGCGCGTTTGATTGGCTGGGCGGTGTGGCGGTGGCTCGCGTTTTGTGGGGGATCGCGGTTTGCGTGGCCGAATATTTGGGCGCACCGTCAGGGCAAAGCGCCGATCGTGCGGGAGTTCCTAGGGCGATTTTCCGCTGGCGAGATCGCCGATGAGCTTTGCGCCACGATCGGTCATCCGACCCAGCTTGCCGTTTTGCGCACACGGTTACGCGGGGTGCGTGGTCAGCCGGGAGCGGCACAGGCGATCGCGGGGATCATCCTTGAAGAGGCGGCTCGCTGTCAGTAGCTTCGATCGTCTCGGTTTCAATGGCTCCGATTTCAGGGTCTAAAACTTCGTCTGAAGCTTTCACCTCAGATTCAGGTTCAGATTCAGGTTCAGGTTCAGATTCAATACTCGTCAACTCATCAGAACCCTCATCACCGATCGAGATGGCATCACTCGGCTCGGAATCACTCACCTCCGGTTGATTCGATTCCAACTCCGTCGAATCATCTGAATCATCCTCATCCCAATCTTCTAGGGGATCGCTCTCTAACTCAGCGATCGCCGCGTCCGATGCTTGCGATTTACGACCAAACAACGCACCGATCGATCCTAAAATTCCGCCCGATTTTGTCGCCTTAACGCCTGATTCTGGAATCGGCTCAGGGCTTGGCTCAGGGTTCGCTTCCTTGTCCGGTGTCTCACTCTCGCCCAGATCTACGGACACATTGTCCTCCGGATCGGCTATTGGTTCTTCCTGTGTTATCTCTGATGCTTCCGTTACAACCGTCTGATCGGTAACATTTTCATCTTCAGCATTTTCATCTTCAGTATTTTCATCTCCAGCGTCTTCACGTTCAGAAGTTGCCGGATCAGCCGTCACCTCATCCGAGGCGGTATCCGTAACCTCAGTATCCGCCGCGATCAGATCTACGTCCGGCACAGTCAGCGGTTCATCAGCGATGATCCCCGCTTCCGGCTCGGCTGGATTGGGTGAATCGGATTGTTCAGATTGCTCGGATTGCTCGGGTGAATCTGAGGCTGTTGGTGATTCGGTCGTCGGTTTGGTCTTTTTGCCAAAGCCACCAAATAGACCGCCCTTTTTCTTCGCCGTGTCGATCGCCTCGGTTGACGTTTGCTGATTGCTTGGCGTTTTCTGGCGACGTAAGGCCAGTAGCTGGCCGCCCAGGCTGAAAATTAGCGCCACACTCGCCGTTTCCCCGAGCAATTCCGCGCCCGTCGCCTGCCCTGCACAAAACCACAGCACGATCGCGTAGAAAATCCCGACCCCACTCCAAATAAAATCGCCCTTGCGATACACCTCCGGAAAGAAAAATGCAGCCATAAATAGAATAAAGCTGCCCGAACCGACGCGATCGCCAGAATCTTCGCGAGCATGGTGGTGGGATCTCCCAGTAAGCGATGACAAATATAGGCATATTCTACCGGCACATGTTCGTACTAAAGCGCCCCCCTTTGAGCCGATATGCCCGATACACCAAGTCTTTCACCCCCAAGCGACCACCCTTAACCTCAATTGACCGGTCAGGATTTTTAAGATCTTCTTCCAATCCTCTGTAGGGGATCGGGCTACGCTAAAAGAACGGTTTCACGGCAGTTTTCGGCTGGAACTTGATACAGGCTCTGCGATCACGCCGCGCACTGCACTCTGAATCGCGACCACTTACCGCGTCCCGCAACGCAGCCGCACGAACGGAGAGCTTGAAGCTACCGCACGCACTATTAAAATTTTATGACTCAGCAGAATTTCGGTTTAATCGGTCTGGCTGTTATGGGTGAAAACCTTGCCCTCAACGTCGAGCGTAATGGGTTTTCCCTTTCGGTCTACAATCGCTCACGGGAAAAAACCGATGCGTTTCTAGCCGATCGCGCCGCTGGTAAAAACATCGTCGGAACGTTTTCGATCGAAGAGTTCGTCGCCTCACTCGAACGCCCACGCAAGATTTTGATTATGGTCAAAGCCGGTGGCCCGGTAGACGCAGTGATCAATCAGCTCAAACCGTTGCTCGATCCGGACGACATGATCATCGATGGCGGTAACTCGCTGTATGAAGACACCGATCGCCGCGTGGCTGACCTGGAATCGACGGGGCTACGCTTTATCGGCATGGGGGTTAGTGGTGGCGAAGAGGGCGCACTGAATGGCCCGAGTTTGATGCCTGGTGGTACGAAGGAAGCCTATGCCGAAATCGAGCCGATCGTCACGAAAATTGCCGCCCAAGTCGATGATGGCCCCTGCGTTACCTATATCGGACCGAAAGGTGCGGGGCATTACGTCAAAATGGTGCATAACGGCATCGAGTATGGCGATATGCAGCTCATCGCCGAAGCCTACGACCTGCTCAAAAGCATCGCCGGTTTAAGCAATGCCGAGCTACACGAGGTCTTCAGCGAGTGGAACACCACCGACGAACTCGACTCATTCCTGATTGACATCACCGCCAATATTTTCACCAAAGCCGATGACATGAACGGCGGCGGCGAGCTGATCGACTACATCGTCGATGCTGCCGGACAAAAGGGAACGGGAAGCTGGACGGCGATCACGGCGCTGCAACTCGGGGTCGCGATCCCGACGATCGCGGCGGCGGTCAATGCCCGAATTTTGTCCTCGATCAAAACCGAGCGGATCGCGGCCGCGTCGATTTTGCCGGGGCCCGAGGTCGGTGCATTTAAAGGCGATGTCAAGGACTTCATTAACAAAGTTCGCGATGCGCTCTACTGCTCGAAAATGTGTTCCTACGCTCAGGGCATGGCGCTGATGTCGAAGGCATCGGAGAATTTCGGCTATGCCCTCGATCTGGGTGAGATTGCTCGCATCTGGAAAGGCGGCTGCATTATTAAGGCTGGTTTCCTGAACAAGATCAAGAAGGCATACGACGAAAATCCAGCGCTGGCGAATCTGCTGCTGGCTCCGGAGTTTAAGCAGACCATTCTCGATCGCCAAGCGGCCTGGCGCGAAGTGGTCGCGACGGCGGCACAGTTCGGCATTGCGATCCCGGCCTTCAGTGCGTCCCTAGATTATTTCGACAGCTATCGCCGCGATCGTCTGCCGCAAAACCTGACCCAAGCGCAGCGCGACTACTTCGGTGCTCACACCTTCGAGCGTACGGACAAACCGCGTGGCGAATTTTTCCATGCGGCCTGGTTCTAGCGGACTCTAGACCTTGAAGGTTTGACCAACCTTCAAGGTCTCATTCTGGACAACACCGAAACGAACCAAAAACTAATCCCGCACCATCCAATACATCGCCCAGATCGCACAGGCTCGCAGATAGAAAATCGCACGAAACTTACCCGACGCTGTGATCGCCTCCGGTGTGCGGAACTGCAAACCACCGGTGTAAATTTGCTGAACCACCGCCTCGGTCATCTGCCAAGCGTTGTCATGCATTTCCATTTGCATCAAAACGCCGCAATCCCGAAGTTTATCCCCACCCAGACCTCTAGCGGGTGCGTCGCGTTCGGATCTTCCGGTGACCCGTCGCGCATCACGCCATTCACCGCTCCGATCGGTGTTGCTAGCGTCGCGTTATAGCGTGTAAAACACGAGTCAAACACCGCCGTTAATGCCGATTTCGCCCGATCGTCCGTCACCACATCCGGCAACCCCAACAGCCGCGCGTAGAACTGACCGCAGAGCTGATCCGCCATCACCACCTCCGAGCCGCTATCGCTATCGAGCTTGTAATATTCGCCGTTCCAGAGGGTGGTGTCGTAGAGGGCGCGGGCTTGGGTGAGCCAGGTGCGATAGGTGACGATCGCGGCGTCGCAGTCGGGATAGGCGATCGGAGTTGGATCGGGGTCGAGTTCGGTGGGATAGATCGCCGGTGGTGTGGCGGTTTTGGAGGAGTTCAGCGATCGCGATCGCTGCTTCCAGTGCCGCAATCCACAGCCCGCCACAATAGGCGCTAATGCCCTTCAGTCGCCAATCATCAAAGGTTTGATCGGGAGCGCCGCTATTTTCCGGGATGCCGTCGTTGTCCGTGTCGAAGGTCTTGAGATAGGCCAGAGCTTCGACGATCGCAGGCCAGCAATCCCACAGAAAATCGGTGTCGCCCTTCCCAGCCATACCGCCGGTTAACAGGTAATCGCGATACACCAGCAAGACAAAATCACTGGGTAAATCTTTCCAAAGGTTGCAATCTTGGTAGCTGGTGTAGTTGGTTTGCACCCAAGGGTGTTCGTTAGAAGCACCGAGATCGTGGGGAGTGGCTCCGGCAGCTTTGCGGATGGCCGCCGCGCCGTTGTAGCCGATCACGCGCGGCGTGTCGTCACCGCTGGGAATCGCCCGCGCAAAGCCCAGCATGACGTTTTTCTCCAGCTCCGGCCACAGTTGCAACAAGGCAAACGAACCGTAGAGCCGCACATCCAGGCTTTCATACCAGCGATAATCGAGACTTTCGAGCACGGCAAACCGACCTTTTGGGTTGTTCTCATCGGCAGCCGTCCAGAGCGTGCCACCCGCCGTCAGGTCGTACAGCTCGTTAAATAAGGCCAGTTTGAACCAGTCGGGTAGATCTTCGCGCTGCAAAATCGGGTTTTGCCACGCCTCGATCGCCGCTTGCCAGGTATCCGAATGTTTCAGCGCCGTTCGCATCACCGACCAGGCATTATTACCATCCCGCCCGAAAAAGTCGGTGTAGCGACGGTAGGCTTTGATTCCGGGCTTGAATTCCGTAATCGGCAAATCCCAGGTGAGGAAAAACGGAATTTTGCGTGTTTTTCCAGGCTTAAGCGTAAATTTGACGCAAATCGCCGCACCAATGCGATCGCCCGCTGCGGCAGGCTCTTCGCTACTTTCGTTCGGCAAAGTACCATCCGTTGCAAAACTTGCCCACAGGTCATCGCCATCACCAACGGGATTCCAGCGATTATGGTAGGTCACCTTGACGATCGGATTGGTTACCGTAGCGATCGCCCACTGACCCTCGCCCTCTTCCATCGCTTCCGACCCGAATTCACCTCCCTGCAACACACAGCCCAAGCGCGAAAAATCCTCCACCCAGCGATTACGATTGCCCTCGCTCTCGCCCCAGCGGGACTTGTAATCGTAGTAGGGACTGCCATCGTCACGCACGGTGATCTCGGGCGACGCGATCGTGTTGGTGAACCAACGGGCAATATTTTCCCAGGTGAGCATGATGCTCAATTCGATCGGCTCGTCCGTAGGGTTATGGGCTGTCCACTCGAAAACGGCGATCGGGTAGCTGGTTTCCTGATAGTTTTGCGGAATAATCGGCGTGAACTGCTCGCAGGTCAGCTCCGCTTTAAAGACATTTTTGTACTCAAACCAACTACGCGGATAAAGAGCGCTATAGGTTCCGGTGGAACGCTCTGCCGTTGAGGCCGGATACCAGTTCCATTCGCTGAGGGTTCCATCCTCCGGCGCTTCGGTCGCGAGGGCATAAGCGCAACTCTCACGACCGGTACTCTCGTACACGGAAAACTGACAGCCCGGTAGCGTCTTAAATTCGTGTTCACCGCCATCGAGATGCCACAGGTTAAAGTCACCCCGTGACGATCGGCCAATACAGCCCGCTCCGAAGCCACCGAGGGGCATCCCATGCCAAGGCCCATCATCGAGATTGCTGGCATAGCGGACGGTGTAGGGGTGTCCCAACCGAGGCCAATCGCGCGGCTCCAGGCTTGGGCGGGGATTTGTGGGCGGGAGATGGAAAAGACCACGGGCAGTTCGTTGAATGACGGTGCGATCGACGGCGAGCGAGATGTCTGGAGATCGAACCTAGCATACGTCGAAGGTGGAATACCTGGCGTAAGCTGTGCCAGAAAAAGTACCGAGAATCCTAGCCCGCGTGACCATTTCACCCGATACTTAAACTCAGTTTGCGAATCGAGGCGATCGCATCCAAAGCCGTGAACTTGGCCAATTGAATATCGCCCCGCCCTTCCACCCATGATCCCTTTCTGCCAGCGCTCCGCCCATCAACGAACGGCAGATCAGATCGGTTCATGCGACCAGTTTGCCTAACATCTGAGCGTCAAAGTCCCACCCATATTTGAACGCAAACTCACCCGGAAGGCCATTTCTCGATGATGCAAAACATTGAGAATTAATAGCATCTAATTTGTGCAAACTATGTTATAATATCTAGCCAAAAATATTCTACGAACCATCATAACTCTTCACCTAAACCGATCAAACTAACCGCCGATCTGAATCTCATCAATTCCAAACTGGATCTAAAACTAATGCTTGTTTGAGATTAAATCTCAGTGACTAATTTTGAATTTCTGACCTAAAAAACAGAGCCACAATCCACCATAATTCAATATCGTAAAATCTAGGCACGTCTTATAAATCAGGCTTCCGAGCCTTTATAATAGGTCTATAGCAAGTCTGCCTGGATGAGTTCGCGTGCTAATGAGTAGATTCTTGAAAGCAAACTATCTTAGGTTTTCCTTACGGGTTTAAAACCTAGAATTAGGCATGTTTACTGCGTAAAAATGCCTATCCAGAGCATGATTTTTAGGATAACGTTTAATGATCGAGAGTGTTCCGAAGTGATCGGGTTCAAAAACGTCGTTCAAGATTTTGCCTAAATTCAATGGTCAAGGATGACAAAGTCGTATTTTCTCGCCAAGCATTAACATGCGAGCTTAACTTAATCTGGTATGGGTCAATATTCATTTATTCAGAAATGTGAATATTTGATTAAAGTCAGAAAAATTTCGATAATCTCGAAAGAGAGGAGGGTCTGATCCCAAAAAGTGATCAAAAAGTGATCTTTAAGCTATCTTGCCTATAAGAGAGCTCGCCATCTCTGGTCAATGATGCTCTCTTCATACACGACGTCCGATCGACTGCTGATGTGACCTCACGTGATCTCCTGTCATCCCAAGTGACTGTCACATCTGACCCAATACACGTAAAAGAGAAACAACCATGGCTCGAAAACGAAAGAAGCTGTTCGCCTGTGGCCACAAAGGTTACGGACAGATTTGCCATCGCTGCGAAGATGAGCGCAAGGCTAAGGAAAGTAAAACCGTCGAAAAAGAGCAGAAAAAGCTCGAAAAACAGCTCTGGAAAGAAACCTTTGAGGGCGATCCGATCGACTTAACGGGACTTATGCCAAATTTGGTCATGAAGGCCAGAAACATCATTCACTCCCTGGACTCTGGCCAGGATTATCGCGATTTTGGTGGCAAGCGGCTGAACTACGATCGCCAGGTCATCAGCATTCCGCTGAATCGTGATTACCGGATGATTTGTCATGATGTTGACGGCAAACCGACCCCTCAGAGTGTTGTGTCCCATGAGCAGTACAACCGCACAAAACCGGGTGCTTAGGAGGTCTTAGCCTGTTTCTTGGTTGAATGAGGCTGGGGTGAACCCGCTCGATTTTGAGCGCAAAAGGTCGTGACGTTTTACGATCGGTAGCAAATGGCATCAGCGGGTTCACTCTGATCGACTATGCAGATTTACTTAGACCACAGTGCGACGACTCCACCCCGATCCGAGGTGATCGCGGTTATGCAGCAGGCGCTCGCGAGCGACTGGGGCAATCCGTCAAGTCTTCATGCTTGGGGGAAGCGGGCGGCGACCTGGGTGGAAACGGCACGGTTGCAGGTGGCGGCGAGTGTGAATGCGCCGCCGGAGTCGATCGCGTTTACCAGTGGTGGCACGGAGTCGAATAATTGGGTGTTTGCCGGTATTCAGCAGCGGGTCAGTGACTCGAAGCCGTCGAATCGCTCAAATCCGTCGGCGCAATCGAATCAATCGGATCAATCTGCGCCCCACGTGATCATTTCGCAGATCGAACATTCGGCGATTCGTCGTCCGGCGCAGGCGCTAGAGCAGCAAGGCTGGCGGGTGACGTATTTGCCGGTTGACCGGATGGGACGCCTTGATCCGCAACGGCTGGCGGCGGCGATCGCGCCCGAAACGGTTTTAGTGTCGCTGATCTACGGCCAAAGCGAGGTGGGTACATTACAGCCGATCGCGGAGTTGGCGGCGATCGCCCGTGAGCGTGGGGTGCTGTTTCATACGGACGCGGTGCAGGTTATGGGGCGAGTGACGATCGATCTGGAATCTTTGCCAGTGGATTTTCTGTCGATGTCGAGTCACAAGCTCTATGGCCCTAAAGGGGTTGGAGCGCTGTACATTCGTCCGGGCTGTAAGCTAGCGCCGTTGTTGCTGGGGGGTGGGCAGGAGTCGGGTTTACGATCGGGGACGCAGGCTGTGCCGAATATTGCGGGGTTTGGGGTGGCGGCGGAGTTGGCGATGCAGGAGCGGGTGATCGAAGTTCCACGTTTGGAGCGCTTGCGCGATCGTCTGTTTGACCGGTTGGCGCATCGTCACGAGCTACAGCCCACGGGACATCGTGAGCAGCGGTTACCGCACCATGTCAGTTTTTGTCTCATCGATCCCCTACTCCAGGAATCGGGCATTACCGGTCAAAGTTTGGTCAAACAGCTTGATTTGGCCGGGATTGCGGCGAGTTCGGGTTCGGCGTGTAATAGCGGCACGATCGCGCCTAGTGCGGTGCTAACGGCGATGGGATACGACGATCGCACGGCACGTGGGGCGTTGCGCTTGACGCTGGGACGCGACACGACCGAGGCGGATATTGACTGGACGGTGATCGCGATCGAGCAGATCCTCGATCGGCTTCAGCCTAAAACACGTCCTGTACGGCCACACCTGATCGCGCCGTAACCCGTTGAAACAGCTTAAAATGCGTCGAATTCCACCACAAATTCGCGATCATCAAGACACACGAGATCGCCCGCTACCAGCTTCCGACGGCGGCGCGTTTCCCGTTCGCCATTGACTTCCACCATGCCCGACTGGATCAAATATTTCGCCTGACCCCCCGTATCGGCAAGGTTCATCCATTTGATGAATTGGCCGAGTTCGATCGTGCGAATTTCGGAAAGATCTGGAGGCGTTTCATCGAATTGGGCTTGATCTTGTGGCATGACGAATAGGATGACCAATATTGGGATTATGAAAGTACTGCGATCGTAGCGAAAAACCGGCGTTAATCGGCGATTGAACGTCTAGATGAGTGTTCATTTGCATGAATCGAAAAGGCCAGGATTCGAGCACTGAGCGTAGTCGAAGTCGCGATCGCTTTTCGCGGTAACACCCAGGCTTCGACTCCGCTCAGCCTTCGACTCCGCTCAAACTTCGACTCCGCTCAGCCTTCGACTCCGCTCAGTGCTCATTGGAGTTTTTCATGATCTCCAGAAGGCAAGCCGGATTTCGTCTGAGAATTGGGGTGTTGTGATGAGTTCGCATCGATCGCCACCACCTCCACCTGAACCACCCCGTCACCAAGCTGTACCACGAGCCGATCGCCCGGTGTCACCGTCTGCGCCGATCGCATGATCATCCCCGAGGAGTCACGCACCACGGCATAACCCCGCCGCAACACCGCACGCGGATCGATCGCCGCCAGTCGATCGCCCAGGGCTTCACACTGTCGCTGCTCGCGATCAAGGCGGGTTCGGAGGGCAAACTGCACGCGATCGGCTAGGCTGCGAAGTCGGATACGCTCGCGATCGAGGTGCTGCTGCATCTGGCGGGCAATCAAGTCGGCATTGACCCGATCAAGGCGTTGCCACTGGCGATCGAGTTGGCTTTGGCAGGATCGGTACAGTCGCGATCGTTGCTGCTGAAGGTCGCTCATGAGGTCAACCAAATTGGGAACAACCCGTTCCGCCGCTGCGGTCGGCGTGTGGGCGCACCAATCCGCCACCAAATCCGCCAGAGACTCATCGCGCTGATGACCAATCCCCGTCACCACCGGAACCGGCGACTCGACGATCGCCCGGACAACCCGTTCATCATCAAACGCCGCGAGATCCTCCTTCGAGCCGCCCCCCCGCGCCAAGATCACCACCTGCGATCGGCCATCCGCCTTCAACCGCGCAAACGCCTGCACGATCGACGCTGGAGCGAGATCCCCTTGTACGATCGCGGGCGAAAATAAAATGTGAAGACCGGGATAGCGTTGGGCGATCGTCCGCTGAATATCGCCCCAACCGGCAGCTTGCGGCGAGGAAATGACACCGATTGTGTGGGGATGACTCGGGAGCGGGCGTTTGCGAGCTGGGTCAAATAGCCCTTCGATACGAAGGCGATCGCGCAACTGTTGCTGTTTTAGCGCTTGTAAACCATCCCCTAGAGGCAAGATGCGATCGGCGATGATTTTGTAATCACTACGGGGCGCGTACACTTGCAGCTTGCCCAAGACCAGAATCTGCTGACCGGTTTGGGGTAAAACGGGCTGCTGTGCCATCAGATAGCGCCACAACACCGCGTTTAATTTGGCGTCGGAGTCCGGATCGCGCAACGTAAAAAACACGCCGCTTCCAGATTGATTTGCGCTCGACACTTCGCCAAAGACCGCGATCGCCGCCAGTTGCTCATCCTCCTCGATCAATGCCTTGAGATAATCCGTCAGTCCTGTCACCGACACAACGCCACGATCGGTCATATTCGGCGGTACGTCACTCGCTCCCATCGCAATTCCCCATGACTCTCACGTTCAACATCTTCCACCTCAGCTTTACAATTCGCACTCGTTATTCGATAGAATAAAGTACTGATTTCTTTTGGTTCGCCACTAGAATACAGGTTCGGTAACTGATTTGCTCGGAATCCGTGAATAATCCGTAAATTCTCCCCCCAAACGAGGCTGTTAAAATCAGCTACCATTGCAACCGCTTTCATTTTGCCGATCCATAATTCTCGATCCATTTAGGGTCTTCGGTGTTTGATCGTCCCAGCGTCAATCGGAACGCCAGGAACGCGCTACTTTTACTCTCCCCTCGCCGCCCTTACAGAAGCAATCATGGCCAAGCTCAACGCGAACGATCCCAACAAACAAAAGGCGCTCGACCTCGTTCTGAATCAAATCGAGCGCACCTACGGCAAAAATTCGATCATGCGTCTCGGTGATGCGCCCCAAATGCGGGTTGAGACGATTTCAAGTGGTGCGTTAACGCTCGATCTTGCCCTAGGTGGCGGCTTGCCCCGTGGCCGTGTGATCGAAATCTATGGCCCGGAAAGTTCGGGTAAAACCACGGTGGCGCTCCACGCGATCGCGGAAGTACAGCGTGAGGGCGGGATCGCGGCCTTTGTCGATGCAGAACATGCGCTCGATCCGGTGTACGCATCAGAACTCGGAGTGGATATCGAAAATCTGCTGGTTTCGCAGCCGGATACGGGCGAGATGGGGCTCGAAATTGTCGATCAACTGGTGCGATCGATGGCGGTTGACCTGGTGGTAATCGATTCGGTGGCGGCGCTCGTGCCGCGTGCGGAGATCGAGGGCGAGATGGGCGATACTCACGTTGGCTTACAGGCGCGTTTAATGAGCCAAGCGCTGCGAAAAATTACGGGTAACATCGGTAAATCCGGCTGTACGGTGATTTTCCTCAATCAGTTGCGTCAAAAAATCGGCATCAGCTACGGCAACCCCGAAGTCACAACAGGCGGTAATGCGCTGAAGTTTTATGCGTCGGTGCGTTTGGATATTCGCCGGATTCAAACCCTGAAAAAAGGCACGGAAGAGTACGGCATTCGCGCCAAGGTCAAGGTGGCGAAAAATAAGGTCGCGCCACCGTTCCGGATCGCCGAATTTGATGTGCTGTTCGGCAAAGGGATCTCGAGCCTGGGCTGCATTTTGGACATGGCGGAATCGGAAGGGATCGTGGCGCGACGGGGTGCGTGGTACAGCTACGATGGCGATAATTTAGGCCAGGGCCGTGACAATACGGTGAAGTATCTCGAGGAGAATCCCGAGTTTGCAGCAACGCTCGATCGTCTGGTGCGTGAAAAGCTGGAAATCTGGCCGAAAGAGGAGGGCGAAGCGGTTAGCGAGTCAGATTAGGGACGCTCCGTTGTCGTTGTAGGGTGGGCGATGCCCACCACGATCAATCTACAGATCAACTCGCGCTTCTTGGCGCTTCCGTGTTGGAGACCTGAAACCAGTGATCAGGCAATCCACGGCGATGGCATATTGTTATTTCCTCATCATGATCGGCGATCGCCCTAAAATCCGATCTATTCGTTCCAGATCACCAAACCGATACACTAGAACAATCCAAAAATTGTTCCTACTCTCCGCCTATCAAGCTAGCTCAGATGGAATAAAGGCATTGTGAGATTCAGTCTGAACAATGTCATTCTTCGATTATCTTGGCTGTTATTTTGGCTGTCTTGGAGTAGTTTTAAACGCGAATGCCCCAGTCCGAACGCCTTGCCTCAGTTTAGCGATCAAAGCTCTGAACCACTCAGAACCGGGTCATTTTGCCATCTGGGTCGTCCGCGCTCCGGTTTCAAGCGGATATGTCCATGAGGATACCCGCTGTACATTCGAGATGGCTCAGAGCTGGCAAAACTGGCAGGATTTTTTTCGATCGATGCATCCTTGCCCGCTCTGCAATTTGTCCGCGATCGTCTCGAAGTCGTTCAGACGGGTCATGATGCCGCTAGTCTCGATCCCATGCTGGCGATCAATGCTGCCAGCCCCACCGGATACGGTAGCGTCTTGATGCAAGATTTGGGCTTGCAGCTCTGGCGCTGGTTATTTTCAGCCAGCTTACAGCGTAGTTTCGCTCTCGGGCAGGGTCTCGCCCTGGGTCAACGCGAGCAGTTGCGCATTTCCCTCGATGTACGAGATCCGAACGTCATTAACCTGCCGTGGGAAATCGCCACGCCCCAGCCCGGTCAACCGGCGATCGCCCTTGATCCCCACCTCGCCTTTAGCCGTACGTCTAGCGACGTGATGCCCCTAGCGCAGCGTAGGGCAAATAATCAACTGAAATTGGTGATCGTCATTGGGGATGATGCCGCCGATCAATCTCTGCTCGATTTGCACACCGAGGCGTTAGCCCTGGCGCAAGCATTCAATCCACCGCGCCAGGATTTCGTGCTACAGGAACCCACGATCGACTACCAGATTGATACCCTGGTGCAGCCCAGCCCCGAAGAACTGATCGAATGTCTCGATCGCGGTGATTATCATGTGTTTCTTTACCTCGGTCATGGCCTGACGGCTCCCGATGGGGGGGAGCTGCAACTGAGCCCGGAATATCGCCTCAGTGGGGCTGAGTTGGCACAGGTTTTGGTGCGATCGTGCGTCTCGCTGGCGTTGATCAATGCCTGTTGGGGAGCCCGGAGCCACTGTCATCAGGGGCGTGCTTTACGTCGCAGCAGCCTTGCGGAGACGTTGATTCATCATGGAGTCCCGGCGGTGATTGCCATGCGGGATGCGATCGCCGATGACGAAGCCCGCAGCTTCACCGCTGCGCTCGCCCAAGCGATCATCTCCGGTTTGCCGATCGATAGTGCCGTGGCGATCGCTCGTCAGCAGCTTTTGACGCTCTATAAATTTAATCAACCGGCCTGGACGCTGCCGGTGTTGTACATGCATCCGGAGTTTGACGGTCATTTGCTGGAATACCGTCAGCCGATCGTGACGGAATTACCGGATGAAACCGGGTTTGGAGATGGGGAAACGGAATACGCCTATTTACACGATCGCGAACAGGGTCAGCGGCTGACGATTCGGCGGGGGGTGATGCGGGTTGGGCGTACGGAGGATAACGATATCGTTGTACCCGAACGCTGGGTGTCATCCCAGCACGCGGAAATCTTTTTTCGTCAGCCCCAGGATCGTCTCGGTGAGCATAGCTATGTGCTGCGCGATCGATCGCGCTATGGAACCCTTGTGGCGATGCGATCGACCTGGCGCAAGGTACACCACCAGGAAATCATCCTTCAGCCGGGAATGCGGCTGAAGTTTGGCAGCTCGCACGGTCGCACCCTGGAATTTTTGATCGAGATGCGATCGGTGACGGGGTTATAGGGAGGATGTTCGGACGACACCAGTGACTCCGAGCGATCGGCTCCGGTGGATTGAGATTCCCAGAACAATGGCCGGTCGAGACTCGCAGCACAGCCGCTAGTCTTGACCCGCGATTCAGCACTGCTAAAACTCCCAGTCGTCATCGTCGGCGGCGGCGCTGCGGGTCGGTGGTGAACCAACGGCGGTCACCACCTCGGCGGACACCGGTGTCGAAATCGTGGTTGTGGGAACTACGGGTGTTGCCTCGAATTCGGCAAACTCATCATCGGGGTCGAGTTCCGGCATCCAATCCCGATCGTCGGGTTCAAGATAGGGCGGTTCTTCGTCGCTTAACTCCGTGACGATCGGCTCGTCGTCATCGCGATCGGTGTTGTATCCGTATCGGTCACAGCCTCATACTCTAGCTCTTGATCGTCCATTTCCAAGCCCGCTGCATCGATCGTTTCCGGTGAGATAGTGGGCTCTGATGGATATTCGTCCTCCGTCTCAGTTTCCGGTTCCGTTTGAATCTCGACTTCAGAGACAGCCGTTTCTGACCGGTCTAATCCATCCCGCGATTCAATCTCAGGCTCCAAAATTGCGGCAATCTCAGCGATCTCACTTGCTTCCACAGTAACCACCGTCGCGGTTACCTCGACTTCAATCGGTGTCGCTGTGATCGG
>JAAUPN010000046.1 GCA_012033105.1 Coleofasciculaceae cyanobacterium RL_1_1 | reverse complement strand
AGCTAAGCATAGCGGATCTACTTCCATTTTTCCAAATATGTAATGCTATTACCCGCACTCAAGTTACATGTAATGGTCGAACCTGTGCTTACATGTTGACCCACTCTATGATCCTGTCAATCTTGTGGTTTGACGTGCTGAGAATTCTTTGCTATTTTAGGCAGTTTTCCAGCACTAAAACTCAACGGGTGTTCTACTCCCCTCGGCTGTACTCCTTGCTGTGTAAGGCTTTAAGCGATTTATTCTTAAAGACTCAGCCGTTAACCTCAAATTAACAATTAAAGTGTGTTGGATTGAGCTTGCAAATCTCGTCACCTGTTATTTTTTTTAGTGCTTTGTCGGTAATTCTAGATTACATCTAATATATTGCTGGTGTCACACTGGTGTTATTGCCGTTGTACTGCTTGCTGTGACTGGGCTTCGGGCTTCTGGGTTTCGCTGTCTTGTCGTTATCTATTTTTTTATTTTATTTACTTGTTGTCTATACTTCTCAATTCACATTACATTTTGTCGTCGCAAGCATTTTAGATTACATGTCAAAAGGCCGCACTCAACTGTCACGATCGGGTGCTGGCATTCTCAGGCGCTCCGGCAAAACTTTTCGGGCGGGCATTGCGATCAGGCGCGATGGCACACGGCTCCTATCGCGACCGCAATTTTGGCAGGACAGAGCGGCTAACTGACTGGGTCTGGTAGTAAGTTGGCCGTCGCCAACGCCTCCAGCACGTCGCCGAACAGCGTCAGATCGCCGAATTTATCGGCGCAACGTAAAATCCAGCTCTCCAACGCGGCAATTGGGCGGGGGTCTGGCGAACGACGCGCACGATTGCCGCGATCGCACCCTGCCGGTTGCTGGCTCGGGCGGGTCGATTCTGGCTCATCTCAGATTTCTCGGCAAAATTGCTGTGTTCGTTGCAGGGCAGGGATCTAGGTGTGCCACCTAACGAGTGCGGACGCCTAGCTTCGCGCATAATTAACCGACAAGCGCGATCGGCTATATGCTCCGGAATTAATACCGAGGTCGTGCTGTAGGCGCTTGGAGCTACGGATACACTCGTAGAGCTAGGACTTCGGGGCTGTCTTTGCTCTACTTCGGTGAGTTTGGCCGCTTCCGTCACCTCAGAAAAGATCGTAAGTTTTTGCCCACGACTAATGAGATCATGTGGTTGTACGTGGCTATGCTCAACATCATGTTTTGCAGGCTTACGTGACTAGCCGGAGGAAGCCCAGCCAAATTTTTTCAAACGCTTTCTAATTCTAAAGATGGCAAAGGATATCTTTCACGATCTCGTGCGGGCTGGCCTGGAAGCGGAGGGATGGTCGATTACTGCCGACCCGCTTTATTTATCGTTTGGTCGGGTCAATTTTGAGGTGGATTTAGCGGCGGAACGGGTTCTCGCGGCGGAGCGGGACGACCGGAAAATTGCGGTGGAGATTAAGAGTTTTCTGAGGTCGTCGTTTGTGACGGATTTTTATGGAGCGTTGGGTCAGTTTTTGAGCTATCGTTTGGCGCTTCAGAGGGTCGAGCCGGAGCGGGAGCTGTTTCTGGCGGTTCCGCTGGAAACTTATGAGCGCTTTTTCTCGCTAGAGTTTACGCAGTCAGCGATTCAGGAATATTCCTTACGGTTGATCGTTTACGACTCTGAGAATGGAGGTTTAGCACGATGGATCGGCTAGTTACATACCGCAATGCTATTAAGCAGTTATTGTCTGAGTATCATTCTGGAGAACGTCTGGGAGCGACC
This sequence comes from Coleofasciculaceae cyanobacterium RL_1_1, assembly GCA_012033105.1. Lineage (GTDB taxonomy): Bacteria > Cyanobacteriota > Cyanobacteriia > Cyanobacteriales > Geitlerinemataceae > RDYZ01. The sequence goes on along the minus strand of JAAUPN010000046.1, from coordinate 19,942 downwards.
TACGAGTCTCAATTGATTTTTGATGAGGTCCGCGATCACTATCTTTGGCTCGATCTCGGTTGGGAGGGGTCGCGTCGTGTTTACCATTCGATTATGCATTTCGATATTAAGGACGAACGGATTTGGATTCAGGAGAATATGACGGATCGCGACCCGGCGGAGGATTTGATCGCGTTGGGGGTTGAGCGTCAGGATATTGTTTTGGGGTTACAGCCGCCTTTTAAGCGCCCGTTTACGAATTATGGAGTGGCGTAGCGATGGGGAGCATCTCAATTAATGCAGATCGGCGCTCTGTCTTGATGCTCGATCGCTAATCAAACTCTCGAAATCTGAGATCTGAGTTTGACCTCTGCTCACTCCTGCGCCTGAGGCGCTAGGGCATGGCGGCTCAACGAATGCGCATCATGCTGCCCGAGTCGCTACCAGCGATCGGCAACCACGATGCAGCCCCCCTCACCTATCCTGAAGACAGGACGATCGCCAGAGCCAACCCCATGCTCGCCGAGGAATGAACCCGTGAAACCCGCCAGCGTTCTACTCGAACTTCCCATAGAAACCAACTGCGGCCTGACTGTCAGCATGCTCGGTTTTGCCGAACTCGCGCGTCTTAACCCCGAACTCCAACTCGAACGCACCCGCACCGGAGAACTTATCGCGAACCCACCCACCGGCTGGGAATCAAGCAAACGCAACAGCACGCTCAACGGTCTGTTGTTCGCCTGGTGGCTGAATGCCGGACAGCCCGGACATCTATTCGATTCGTCTGGTGGCTTCATTTTGCCCAACGGTGCAGTTCGATCGCCCGATGCGTCTTGGGTCGGCGATGAGCGCTGGAACGAGCGCAACAACGATACCAGCACTGTCTTCGCGAATGTCTGCCCCGATTTTGTCGTGGAGCTGCGATCGGCGACCGACCCACTGCCGCCACTTCAAAGCAAGATGGCCGAATACATCGATAACGGCGCACGCCTTGGCTGGTTGCTAGACCCGCAAAATCGCTGCGTCGAGATTTATCGTGCCGACGCTAGCGTCGATCGCCAAAGTTCACCCACCATGCTGTCCGGCGAAGCGATTCTCCCCGGCTTTGAGCTGGCGCTGTCATGGATTTGGACGAGTTAGACTTCCTGCAATCGTGCGTCGAAGGAACAGGGCTTCAGACCCATTTTTTTGTCACTGCTCCTAAATGGAGCCTTGCGTGTTGAGGCTATCGTACTTATCCCATTTCGACCCCAGTGTGTTCTGTCTGCAATCGTTTATTTGCTGGCGCGTAGCGGCTGAGGGAGCGAGCATCATGTTGGCCGAGCGATCGCCAGCGATCGGCATCCACCGCCTCCAAGCCCTTCGACTTGACCACTGTATGCGAGCCATCTTCAGCCACATCAGCCACCACGACAGCATCCGTCTCCTTATTCGTGACTGATAGGCGCTGCCCCTTTTTCGTGACCTTGTAATGGTTTCCCTCAGCCTCAACCTGGGAGCGCTTCACTTTGGCGATACCGACCTGGACAGCCTCTCCGATAAAGCGGTTTGCGTTGCCAACGATACTATCGGCGATGTCGCTTTGCTCTTCGGCTGCTTCGATGTCAGCCTGCATTCGATCGCCGTCGTCAAAGACCACCTGCACGTCGTTTTTGACCGCCTGCCCGATCGCCTCGATGCGATTCAGGGTCTCGTCCGGGCGATCGAGCTGTTCGGCTGCTCTGTACCACTGGCGGAGTTCGCCAACGCTGGGCGTTTCGGTCGCTTTGCTCTCCGGTTCGTTTAGGGCATTGTCGAGTTCGCGATCGCGCTGCTGGACGATAACCTGCACGAACTGATTGGCGTGGATAGTCTGCTGGGTAGGAGCCTCGCTTTCACCGTTGAGAACCTGAACCACTGGATCTTCTCCGGGCTCGGCCATGCGAGACTTCTCAATCAGCTCAGTGCGATCGTCCCGGTCGAGCGACCCGAGAAATTCCAAGGTCTGCCGGAAATCTGCTCGATCTTCCTCTGGCATTGCATCAACTCGATCCGCAAGCGTGTTGAGGACTTCGCGAAAATCGAAGTCATCGGTGGAATCTTCTGGTTCTGACTCGATCGCCTCTTGGGTCGCGGTCGGCTCTGGCTCGGATTCCTGCGACGTGTCGGCTTCAGACCTGGTGGCTGCGGTTGTAGGTTCCGGCTCGACACTGGAAACGCTCTCTTCAGACTCAGGCGATTCGGATTCGCTGTTGTCTGGCACAGTCACACGATCGTCGTCAGATATCGCTGCGCCCGTTTCCGGCTCTGACTCGATCGCCTCTGGGGGCGCGGTCGGCTCCGGCTCGGGTTCCTGCGGCATCTCTGCCTCGGTTTCTACAGGAGCGTTGCCGATCGCGCACTCCATCGCGTTGATGTCTTTGGCGAACTCGGTCGCGAGGGCTCGATCCAATCCTCTGTTTAGCTCGCCGTTCGAGTCGCCAGCAGCCGTTTCAGAGAGCAGCAGTCCGCCATCGTCATCGAGATTGAAGGTCATTTCTCGATCGATAAAAATGTCGCCGCCGACATGGGCTGCACTCTGGGAAAGCGTCAGCTTGGAGTCCATGCGGCCTACGGTGAACGGAGCGTCATCCGTAGGCTCGACGATCTTGAGAAAGCCTGGATTATCCATGACATCATCGGCCAGTCCAACATCGTTGAGGAACTTGCCGACGTATTTCTCGGGACGGCCACGCTGACCGCTCCAGCCTTTAACTTTGGCTCGATCCTGTGGCGCATCTTCATCAGCTCCAGACTCGGGTTCCGGCTCATCGCTGGAATTGCTCACCTCATCGAGATTAGATTCGGGTACAGCAAAGGCAGAATCGTCCGACAGCAGATCGATCTGATCGACATTGACATCGACGAGATCGTTGCCGTACTGGTTTTGCTGCTTGGCTTTCTCTGCGTAATTCAAGCCGTTCATATCACCAGCGAGAGCATCGGCGACGCCCCGATCCATACGTCGATTTAATTCACCTTGAAAGTCTCCGGTAATCGTTCCAGAGAGTTCGAGCGTACCGTCTTCACTGAGGTCGAAAACCATCGCCCGATCGTGAAACTCTCCTGGACGATCGACATACTGTCCGATTTCCAGTTTGGAGCCTTCGCGAGATATCCCTAGGCGGTCGTTCTCCTCACGCTTGATGGTCTTCTCGAAATTTAGATCGGCCATCACATCCTCTGCCAATCCAGCCGATTCGAGGAACTCGCCGACGAACTTCTCCGCGCTGCCTCGATTCTGCCCATCAAAACCCCGAACCCGAGGTCGCTCTGCGTTCGTCACCACCTCGCCAGCATCAACCGCTGTCACCGCGCCGACTTCATCCGCCAGTACCGCAGCCGCGCCGGGGTCTTCAGCCCGAGCCTCTACAGTTTCGGCAACGGCTTCAGTCTCGGGAACCTCGGTCGCTTCATTCTCGCGCTGGGCGATCGCAACCTCGGCAAAGCCCTGGTCGTTGATATTTTTGGCGAACATTTTTGCGAAGCCGCGATCCAAGCCGCGTGCTTCCGTTCGCCACGGCGTCGCGGTCGCCGTCTCGGTCAGGATGAGATCGCCGTCATCAGACAGGCCGAACACCATTTCAGCATCGATGAACATGTCGCCGTTTTCCTCGGCGAAGTGCGTCAGCATCAGCTTCGAGTCCTGACGTTCGACGCTCAACGGCATGTAGGGACGGTTCTGGATCGACGTATGAAAGTCGGGGTCGGCCATTACATCTTCCGCGAGTCCCGCTTCGTTCAGAAACTTGCCCACGTACTTTTCGGGATGACCGCGTTGGTCGCTCCAGTCACGGATGCGGGGCTTTTGGGCGTCCTGGCTCATGCTGTCCTCCTGGGCTTCGTTTGGCTCGGGTTCGGCGTCGGCGCTCTCCTCAGATTCAGACTCACGTTCTTCGTTGCGCTGTTGCCACTCGAACCACTCGTTATCCCAGTCTGTTTCGGGCTCAATCTCCTCAGATTCAGGCACGGCGTCCGGCTCCGGCTCGCGCTCTCCCAAGCTGGCTTCCAGACTCTTCAGATCGATCGCGTCCAGATCGATATCGCTCGACAAACCCAGGCGCTCCCGAAAGTCTTCAGCGCTTTCGTTCCAAGAAAATCCCGGCAGTTCGTCGCCGACGATATCGCGGGCAATATCGTCATGTGAGCCAGACTCGAGCGTTCGGCCTTTAGCGTTCATCAGGTACAGCACGACATGCTCGAGGTCTTCGGAGTCGATAAACAGGCTCATCCGCGATTGCCCGCGACCGGCTGAGTAGAACTCGTTACCTACCAGGTCTTGCAGGTCGTCATCGAGAATCAAACTGCGATCGCTCGCTTCGGTGCTGAGGCACAGCGTCCCGTTCTTCATGTCTTCTAAGCGCATCTCACTGCCACGACCCTGCACGACACCGTTCCCCAGCGTCTGCTCGAAAAAGCGATCGACTTGCTCGGCGGACTGGAAACGGGCTGGCATTTTCTTGAGGTGTTCCCGCACGTCAAAGTCCTTATCCATCAGGATCGCAGGCTCGATCTCGCCGTCGTGGGTCGTCGCGTTGACGATGCTGCCATCTTTTCCGAATTGCTCGGCTGCGACGAGGAGATTGCCGCGAATCACCGTTCGCAGCTCGCGCTGCCCCGTCTGTTTTTCGTCGAACAGCGGCAAAATCTCCTCTTCACTCATCACCGTCTCGGATGCCTGAGTCACGGAGATGCTGCCGGGTTTGTCGAAACTGTTGACCTTCGACAGCGGCACATCGATCTCGCGGGCTTCATCCGCCAGGGAGATTCGTACGCTCCATTTCGACGGCGCGATCGGGTTACGGTCGCCCATCAGGTCGTCCGGGTTGGCACTCTCGTCCGCGTTCTGCTCGAACTCGTCGAGCGACCGGCTCCGAATGCCGGTCACAGCGCCGTAGCGCAGTTTCGCGTCGTCTCCGCCCGATACGCGCACCGTACTTCCGAGGGGAAATTCGGAAAGCTGTTCCAGCGTGCGGGACTGACGATCGAGCTTGGTTCTCATCCGGTCGATCGCACTCGTCTGATTTTCCGGCTTACCGAACTGCTGGCGAATCCGCTCGGTTTGCCCGCTCGCATAAGCTTCGCTGGCGCGTTTAGCGCGTTCGAGTAGGTTGCGAGTGTACCGTTCCCCAGCATCCGTTATCCCTTCGAGGTCGTTATCCTCAAGACTTTCCAACGGCTCGAAGTCGAGCGCTTCTCGGATTTCGTTGACGACTTCGAGCTGGGTCTTCGGTTTCCGATGACTCTTCACGTCGGCGATTTCAGCACGAGCGCCACTGGCGAACGCCGAGTCGAGATCGTCGCGGCGTGGAATCACCTCTGCACCCATCAGCGGGCGCATGTCAAGGTCGAGTGCTTCGGCTTCTAAAATGTTGTTACCGAGGGCTTTCTGTTGTTCGACGAAGCTCGCGTACTCGCTCTCGAGCAGCTCGTAAAACTTCTCCTGCTCGTCAACAGTGAGCAACGGCAGGCGACCCGTGACTTTTGCCACTGCACCGTCGCGAGCGTCGGAATCTTCCGAACCTTTCACGGGAAAGTCGAGTTTTGCATTCACCTCGGGGTACTCGGCCATCAGGCTCGTTACTACCTGGTCGCCGTATTGATTGAAGAAGTCGGGCATCTCGCTGGTGTTGAGATTCGACTGGCGAGCGGCAGTGGTGTTGGCGTTGAGTGACGCCATTTTTTTTGCGAGTACCGCTGCCGGTCTCTTCTCGTCCGGCGTGTCGGACATCATCAGCGTGATTTTTGGCTTGGAAACCTGGCCGGTGCGATTGACGCGCCCCAACGTCTGCATGAAGTCGTTGATGTTGCGTTCGGCCTGACCGACGACCATGTGTCGCCGATCTTGGTTCTCGAATCGCTCGCTGGCGTGCAGGCTGATTCCGGTCGCGCCGGAACGGTTCAGCACCACCACGTCGGTCTGGCCGCTGTTGAAGTTGTTCACGGTGTCGATCTTTGCGGCTTTCGACGTTTCGGAGCTGCCCCGACGCTGGAATACGGCGCGATCCCCGTCGGCGTTGTCGTAGTCGAGCCGGACGGTGCGCCCAGTGATTTCACCCATGCTGTAGCCCGCGTCTTCGATGCGTTTTTTAACACGGTCGATCGGCGACACCGGAAAGCTCAACTCAGTGGACTTTATCAGCGCCTCGGCTTTCTCGTAGAACTCAACTGTGTCACCCAGCTCGTCGTCAGTGAGCTGGCGGCGCGTTTCGTTGCCGTCGTAGTCTTTCTCCCGGATATCGCGGCTGCGCTCCAAGTAGCGCAGCATCACATCCTGAAAGCTCGCGTCGAAGTCGTCTCCGGGCTTGATGCCATTCTCTTCGGCATAGTCGTTCATGAAAGCGCCCATCGTATTCGAGACCGTCAGGACGGGCTTTTCGCCGCGTTCGAGACTGGCGATCGCTTCCTCCGCCATGTTGTCTGCCTTCCGAGACAGCAAGCTCTGATCGACGATGTTGTGCATGATCGACGTGAATTTCGTCGAGTCCGCACCCGCTGTCCCAATCGAGTCGTCCCCTGCGACTTTTTTCGCTTCTTTCTTCAACTCCTCGTCAATACCTCCCACCACTTGCTGTTTCGCGAGGTCGAATTCCAGGATCGAGGCCATGATCCGCGATAGGCCGTCGGCGGAGTCGCGATCTACTGCCACCTCCTCAACGCCGAATTCGATACCCTCGTAGGATTTTTCCCGACGGGTGTAGCCGCCGTCCTGCGTGAGCATCGTTGTCGCGGTTTGCTGTAGCGGTATGCCGCCGTTCTCCAGCGCACTTTGCAGGCTCTCGACCGAACCCAGTGCAGCCGCCATGTTGGTCTTGCGTCCGTACAAGTCCATCACTTCCGGGCGCTTGATCGCCGTCGCGCTGGCGAACGCCACGCCCTGCGAGCGGTCTACCAGGTTGCGGGCGAATTCGGCGCGGTTCGGTAACGCATCACCCGGTCGCCATCCCTCGGATAGGTTGCCGCCCGCTTCGTGAGACTCATCGAACACGAGGATGCTATCTGGGGCGATTTTCCGGAGGAAGCGACGGCGATCCGTCTCGCCGCCTCGCACCGTCTGAAGCTGAGAGTAGGTCGTGAACACGCCATCGTAGCCGTCGGACAGCTCACCTTGTTCGAGCATCGCGTTTAGCTCGCTGCTATGGCTGTTGCGTGAAGTTTTCAGCGTGCGACCGTCGGGCAGGTCGATTTTTTCATTGCTATTCGTCATGAACGGACGAAAACCACTTTCGCCGATATCTTCCAAGTCCCGAATCATATCGGAGTAGAGCGAAGCGTCCTTCGTCACGAAGACCGGCGTTTTGCCTTGAGATTTGGCGTACTTAATCACCGATGCGAGCTGGCGTCCTTTTCCCACACCCGTTTGGTCGCCAATGAGAGCTGCCTGCTGCTGCTCCATCGCTTGCAGCGTCAAGGCCACACCATCGACTTGCTCGCCTGCTAGCTTCTGGTGCATGTCCCGCACCGAGCCGAATTCGAGGCGATCTGCTACGTACTCGTCAATCTGCCCGTGCCGTTCTTCGAGGTCGTCGAGCGCGTCCTGTGCGGCACTCGCCATGTTGCGGGGCATCAGCGTTTCGAGCGACTGAGCGCGACTGCGCGGCTGGTACACCACTTGGGTCTCGGTCGCGCTCGTGTCTTGCTGCTCTTCGACTGCGGGGTTTCGAGTTTCGGTTGCCATGTCCTGCTCTCCTGTTTCGTTTTCGTTGAGGCCGATCGCGTCGGGAGCGATCGCGTCTATGTCTTCGCGAAGAGAATCAGCCACTCCTCGAACGTCTGGCACTCGATCGTGCTGCGAATCTCCTCCGGTTCCTCGCTCGCTTTCAGCGGGAACTCGCGCGGAATCCGGTCGATTAGGCCGTTCATCCGTCGGGGTTGCGTCACTAGCTCCGACGCCAGTTGTCCCGGACTCTCTGGTTCGTCCGGTACGAATATCGGTATCCCGCTCTCGCGCAGGCGGGCGTTCGTCATCCGTGCCACGTTCGCCAGTTCCATCTGGGCGTCGAGCATCCACTCTTGGATCGACCACTCGACCCGCCGCTTCATCAGCCCGCAGTAGGTCTGGCGATTCTGAATCTCGGTCATCGACTCCGGCATCAGGACGGCGTAGAAGCTGCTCGTCCGCCCCTCCATCTCGTCGTACTTCAGATCCGGCTCCCAAGCGTTCGGAAGCGTCAGGTAGCGATCGGTCTGGGTTTCGGTTGCGCTCGGCATTTTGCAGTACCTCCTTTAGTTCGTCGTAGCTCGTATAAACGCGCGGTACGTCCGCAGCCGGTAGGTTCCGGCTCGAGCGCCCACGCCCTTCAATCTTGATGAGGTCGATTGGAAAGCCCGCCCCCTGACGCTCGAAGAGCTTGCCGTCAACCGTCAGATGTTCCGTGACGTTGTAGTTCCGATACAGGTTGAGAAAAAATCCGCGATTCTCCCGCTGGTTGTACTTCTCGGAACGCTGGGACTCGTCGCCTAGCTCACTCCCGAGAATCAGCACGGCTCTGCCGTCATCGGCCATCGACTCCAGCGCCCGCCACGCGATCGCCTGGTCGAGCTGCCCCGTCGTCGTCGGTGTTTCGGCGCTGCCCATGCGGAAGCGTTCGGCGCGTCCGGTTTCCGGGTCGCGTCGTCGGCCAAAGGGCGGATTGGCGATGACCACATCCGCAGCGACACCCGGATCGAATTCCATCGCGTCGTTTTCGCTGACGGTGAAACCCTGGCGTCGCAGGTCGGCAGCGCGGCGATCGTCGATTTCGTTGGCGATGACTCGCTCGGGCTCGCACTCCAGCAGCAGTGCGCCACGGCCTGCCGTCGGCTCGTACACCGTGTCTTCCGACTCAATGCCTGCCATCCGCGATGCCATATAGCCGATCGCCACGGGTGTCGAAAACTGCTGACGCAATATCGACGTGGACGATCGCATCTCCAGACGCGGCTGGTTCTGGTACAGCTCGGTCAGGCGATCGTAGGTCGCCTCGGTGGACGCACCGGACTTGCGATCGTCGCGGACGATTTCACGCGCGGCTTCCACCACGCCCTGCTCGAATAAGTCCTCAACGGTCTTGGCGTTGCGGGTCGCCACCTCAACGGGTTCGTCCCACAGTTCGGACGCCAGTTTTCGCGCCTGGTTGATTCGAGCGAAGCGCTCGCCTGCCAGAAGCCGATCGCGGACTGCATCTACGAATTTCTGTTGTAGAGCGTCGGTCGGCATGGTCTAGGCCAGTGTCGGTGTAGCGATGTGCTGGAAGTAAACGGGGTCGGGGTTTTCGTCAATATGCACGGTCATTAGAAAGTGCGGCTGATTGAGATCGATCGTGGCCTCGAAGACGGTTTCGCCATCGAGAATCGTCAGGATGGGGATACCGTCAAGCCGCACGTCGATGCGGTCTGGGTTCTGCGCTCGCAACTGTTCGATGAGCGGATGAGTCGATCGCTCTTCGGTTGCTGGTGGTGATGTGGTCGTAGTGTTCATGAGAGTGAAAAGTCTTTGGTTTTCTGCTTTTGCTTCTCGCGCTTGGCTTGGCGATCGCGCTGGGCGTGTCGCTCGTGCTGCTGGGTGTGTTGCCGCAGCTCGTCCGGGCTGAGTTGCGAGAATTTCAGGACGCTCTCTACGTCCTGGCGCTCGATGCCTTCGGAGGCGATGACGCGATCGCCTCGAGCGACCCAGTTTTTGCCCTCGCCCGACAGGATGGTGGTGTCACCGTTCTGCGTCAGGCTCAGACGTTCGCCTTGCAGCACTTCCGTATCGCCGAAACGTTGAACGAGCCCGACGGCGCGGGCGTTGTTCAGCAAGACTTGAGTACCGTCGAGCAGGTCGCGATCGTCGGCGTTTTCAACGTCGCCGTCGTCAGCGTCGCCGTCGCCGTCGTCGAAATCGTCGTCGTACTCGAACGGCTCGAAGTCAAACGCAGACTCGGATTCCAGCTCGCGGGCAGCGCGGATCGTATCGTCGTCGGCCTGCGGGTTGATGCCCGATCGCATCAGGCTCGACGCCAGTTCGACGCGGCGATCGGGCTCGGTTTCCGGCGATGCCAGCTCGCTTTGCCGCTCTAGGCCGGAGTCGGCGTAGTCGAGAATCTGGCGGTCTACTTCGTCGAGCTGTTCGCCCGCGTCCGCACGCTCCCGATAGCTCGCCGCACGGACGGCGATCGTCGAGCTGATGCCCGCGTCTTCGTATCGTTGCTGCCAGTCGCTCATCGGTCAGTCCCTAAAGCACGCTGCTGAAGTCGCTCGCCTCGGCGGGCTTCTGGAGGATCGGCGTTTTCGCATCCTTGCCGCCGACTTGGATCGATTCCCAGTCAGAAATCTCGAACTCGAACGGCACGCTGGCCTTCTCCTGACTCATCAGGTCGGACAGGCGGCTCGACATGTAGTAGCGGTTGCTGTTGCCGTCGGCGTCTTCAATCGTGCAGAATTCGCCGTTTTCGCCGATCTCGGTGACGGTGTAGGTCGTGCCGGTTTCCAGTGCGGTGAAGGCGATCGCCGCGACCGGGACAGGCTTGAGCAGTTTCGCGTCGGGTGCGCCTTTGCCCTCGATCGCGTCTTTCTGACGGCTCTCGAGCGCCATGCCAATCGTGAATTCCTCGTCACCGACTTTGACGATCGCGCTGCCGTTGTAGTTGTCGGCCTGCCAGGAGACGAACGTGACATCGGCGTCGATTTCATTGAGCGCTGCGTCCAACACCACGGGTTCGGGGTTGTCGCCGCGACTGCACCAGACGCGCAGCGTCGAGCCGCGTACGGTTTCGCCGTCTCGGTAGAGCTGGATCGCGATCGTGTCATCGCCGAACACGCCTGCTTCTGGCAGGATACCTGACAGTTGAGCGACGCTGAGATCGGCGGTGTCGCCGTCCAGCTTCTCTGCCAGTTGACCGGCAGCTTGTCGGGCTTGGGTGATTAGGTTTGTAGCCATGTTTTTCTCCGTGTTTGTGTAGTGTTCGATTAGCCGTCTTCGACGGGGAATGCCTGCGTATCCCGCAGTTGGTAGCTTTCGCCGTCAAAGCACAGCTCGTAGCGTTCGACCGTGCCTTCCTCGTGCTGGGTTTGAAAAATTTGAAGGCAGGGCAAACCGCTCTCTTCTCGCTCGGTGACGCGGATGAGTGAGTACCCCTCGGGCAGTGCCGGATCGAGGTAGGTGTGCATCACCTGCTGGGCTTCGCCGCCGTCGGGTGTGAGATACACCGCGAACCGGACGCCGTTGCGACCCGTTAGTAGCGGTGAGTTGAAGTCGATCGCTACCAGGTTCGACGCGAGCGGTCGCACGCGCATGTCGGCGGTCAACGCTTCGTAGCTATCACTGCCCGGTTCGACTGCCGAGTTCTCGGCCACGATCGCCGCGAGCGTCGGCGCGTCGAATTCGTCCGTCGCCGGAATCCAGGCGGCGGCGCTGGCGCTACATCCCGCCAGCAATGGGCTGAGTGTCATCGACAACAGCAGGCTAAACAGCAACAGCCAAGCACGTCTCACCCATGCGGGCGATACCGGCACGTCCCAGCGACCGCGCGGCTGTTCCTCAGTTGTCGGGTTCCGATGGGGAGTCATGTGAATACCTCTTACGGCACTGCAAATGCGAACGACTGGCAGCTACAGCAGTCCGGCGGGGATGTCCATCCCGAGCTGTTCGAGCGCCCATTCCTCCTCATCCCAAAGACCGCCAGCGTTCGTGTCCCACGAATCAATTCGGTCTTGTAGACCGTCGCGGCCAATCTGGGCGATGACTCGCTGGTAGCGATCTAGCGTCAGTTCCCGTGCCGCTTTCTGCGGCAACGTCTGCGCCAGCGGAATCGGGTCGTTCATCGGGTTGAAGTGATCTATCCGACAGCGACTGGACGCCACCGAGATCACCAAATTGCTCGGGTAGCCCTCGAAGTTCGTTCCCCCCGCTTCCGGGTTCTCGGGGATTTCGCCTTGGTAGGCGTAGAGGTAGTAGTAGTCGCGATCGCCGAATTCCGCGTAGCCCGCTAGATCGACGTTCTCGATTTGAAAGGGAGAACCGGGGATACAGGGGGATACCTGGCGTTGTAGCTCGCTGGCGTCGAATTCCCTGACTGGAGAAGCAACGCCAACGCGCCACGCATCCAAGCTGAGAATTGCGGCCACCACCGCGAGCGACAGGACAATTGCTTGTATTCGTCGTCGTAACTTCATCGTCGTTATTCCTCCCGATTCACTGCTGATTAGTAAAAGTCGATGACTTGCGCGGGGTCGATCGCGTACTGCGATGCGGGTAGTTGACCCATGCCGCTGGGCGCGTCGATATAAACCCCGAAGTCCAGGTGCGCCCCGGTGCTGACGTTCGTGTTGCCGTCGGTATTGCCGCTTTGGGCAATTTGCTGACCCTGCGAAACCGGCTGACCTGGCTGGACGCCGACGTTCGCTAGGTGCGAGTAGCGCGTCGTCCGCCCGTCGCCGTGGTCGATAACGATCGTGCAGCCGTAGCCGCTGACGTTGCAGGACGAAAACTCGACGATGCCACCGTCCACCGCACCGATGGGCGTACCGATGGAAATCCCGAGGTCGATCGCCGGGTGAAATTTCGAGCGGTTGCAGCCGATGTTGCGTCGTCCGAAGCCACTGGTCACGGGCGCAGACCCCGACAGAACGGGGTGAATGTAGCTACCGTTCGCAACGCCGTCGCCCCGTGCGGCGGCACTCGCAGCAGCACAGTTCGTACTCGGCGAGCCGCCTTGCGAAACGTAGTGCTGGCGGGCTTCGACGCCATAGTCATACAGCGACAAGCGACCGAGTGCGTCGGAGCTACCGCCGTCGATCGGCGCTCCCGCACCGCCAAACCACATCTGCGCCACGCGCTCGACGATCCGCTCGCCCTCGAACGGTTGTCCCGTCTGCGGGTCGATTTCGGCACGGGCAGCGTCAAAGAGCTGTCCGACTTCGTCTTGAAATGCTTCCTCTTGCATCTCCGGCGGAAAGTATTGCTGTACCTCGGCTTGGCTCGGGCGATACCCGTTTTCGATTCGGCTCAGCCACTGCCGACCGCCCGGTTGTGCGCCGACACGGCTCTGCACTTCCGGCAGGTAGGTCATCATCTGATAGCGACCGAGGGCGCGACCGCAAACGCTCGGGCAGGTGTGGACACCGACGGCCTGATAGTTACCGCTGCCGCGCGACTCGATCGCCGCGAGCGAATCGCCCAAGGCGTCGAGATTGATACCGTCAATCGTCTGCCCGGTGCAAATGCCACCGTTGCCGGAGAGCGTCGGATTGCCGAACGACGTGCCACCGTAGGAACTCGCGCCTGGTGGTGCAGTGCTTTGACCGCCCTCGCCGTCGAGCGCACCGACGTACACCAGCGAGTTAATCGATTGACTGACGAACGGCACGGCAAACTGGTTGTAGGGCGTGCAGGTGCGGCCTTCAACGGGATTCGTCGCACACCAGCGGAATGTCAGCTTGAACGACACTGCGTCCGTGGTTTCGTCCGGTTCCCAGACCACCACCTTGAAGGCGTTGCCAAACGGGTGGCGTCCCGTCGGTTCGTATCCCGGTGAGTAGCCGATCGGTGAGGGCATCGTACGCAGCGACCCGAAGCCGCCTTCGACTTCATGGTACTTGCCGCTAATCCACTGTTTGCCCTCGAAATCGCCCTGCACTTCGCGGCCAACATCTTCGAGGTCGTCCATTTCGATGTAGGCGCATTTATCGGGCGGTCGCACCAAGCGGCCACCACCAGAACAGGGGACGCTGAAACCCGCTTGCAACGAACCGCTGATGGTGTTGTTCCTGCGGTCTTCGGCAGGGCTGTAGATGCTGTCGATTCGCGCGACGATGCCATCGAGCGAGCCGATTCCGTTGGGGAAGGCGCTGAACGGCAGGGCGTCCAAGCCCGGAATATCGCTGATTTCGGCGTCAGCGAAGTTCTCTAGCGAGTCGAACCGAGTCAGGTCGGCGTTTGGAATGTCGTCGATCCCGAATCGATCGAGCATTCCCCCCAAGTCCGACAGCTTCAGCTCGCCGTAGTCCGGGATCTCCACGACATCACCCAGCGAGCGATCCCCAAAGTCCACACCCGCAACATCTTGAAGCAGTCGATCGACTGGCTCGATATCACCCACCCGAAATTCGCTCAGACTCGCCACGCTTTCCGACAAGCTTTCGAGGCTCTGGTCGGCCAGCAGCTCGAAGTCCGATAATCGTGCTTGCGTCAGGTCTTGCCCGATCGCAGACCCGACTTGTTGCAGGGTCAGTTTTTCCGCACCAAAGCCGTCGGCGATATCACCTAGGCGGAGAACGTCTTCGGGGCGTGCGCCCGCTTCCCAGCTCCGACCGACGGCGTAGCCCGCCACCGAATCCCAGCCGGAGTCGATCGCACCGCCAACATCGAACGCTCCCAAGTCCTGAAAAGTCATTGACTCGATCGCCACTTCCATCTCGAGCGGCTCGGCGGCGCGGGGCAGAGTGTCCTGCGCGATTGCCGTATCGATCGGTAGCAGCCATGACACCAGCAAGAGCGACACGGCCAACAGCCAATAAATCGGTTGTTTTCGTGTGAGTTGCATGGGTGACTGGGTTAGATATCTTCGATGGCGGGACGCGGGCGCGTGATGAGTGGTTGGGGTTCGGGCGATCGCTGTAGCTCGTCTACCGACTTGCGTAGGTTCGCCTCATCAATTCCGAGTAGCTGGTGTGGTGGTTCGGCGTAAATGCTCGTGTCTTCGCCCTGCACGGGTTCGGCGTAGTCGGCGCGGTTCAGAATCCCCGCCAGCATGTCCGATACGTCGCGTTTCGAGGCGTCCGGCACGAAGGTCTTGCGCTCCTCAATCAGCTCCGCTAGGGTCAGCGTCGGCTTGCGATCGTCGATCGCCCTGCCGTCTTGCATGTCGCGAAAAAACCTACGGTTCGCTGTGCGCTTCACGGCTTTCATCACTTCGGCGGGCGTGCAGCCGCGATACTCGCGCAGCAGGTAGTGCCATTCATCGAGCGAAAATTCGTAGTCGAAATACTGGTCGAGATGCACCGCGAAAATCTTCTGGAGTGCGCCGTTGTGAGGCATTCCGAAGAAATGCACGATTTCAAATCGGCGAATCATCTCGGGCGGTAGAAGTTGCAGGTGGTTGATGGTGGCGAACATCACGCAGGGTTCCTCGTGGTCGTTCATCCAGCTCAACAGCCGCGCCGCCAGTTTCCCCAGGTGGCCGGACTCGTCCCAGCCGAGAAAGGCTTTCTCGAATTCGTCGAACAGCAGCACGCTCGTACCGATGCGCTTCAGGAAGTCGAGCAGGTAGTCGAGATTCATCAACGATTCCCGTACGTTTTTTCCCATCAGCCCGTTCCAGTCGCTCGCCACCAGCGTCCCGCCGATGCGCCGCGCCGCCAGCTTCGCCGCTAGCGATTTCCCCGTGCCGGGGATTCCCCACAGCAGTACGGCTTTGGGTGGCTTGAGCTTGCGCCGCTCGGCTTCCGGCGTCATCAGCAGGCCGATGCGCTCGAGCGTGCGATCCAGCCTGTCCATACCCGCCGCCACCGGCACGTCCGGCTCGGGCAGGATCGTGATGCCGCGACCGGAGAGCTTGTCTTGTTTGTAGTCGAGAATTTTGCGCGCGAGCTGTTCGGGGTTCGCCTCGCTGTTTCTGTAGCGCTCGAGGACGATATCGATTTCAGCTCGGGGTAGGCCGACGCAGGCTTGCACGACCGGACGCTGCCAGTCGCTCGTCACGGGGTTGTTGCCGTCAGCCTGTGCGAGAAATGCCGTAACGCGATCGCTCACTTCCGACCGCGATGGCAGCGGATACGGGAACTGCGGCAGCAGCGGATGCAGCGAGATTGGCAGTTCCGGGCGTTCGTCCAAAAAGATTGCGCGGCTCTCAGTTCCGCGCAGCGCCCAATGGAGTCGTTCGAGCTGGTACTCGAGCTGTGGCGTCAGCCCCGCTGCGAACAGGCCGCGCACCACGAACACGTCTGCTACGCGAGAGATTGCCAAGTCGAGAATGCTGTCGAGTACACGAGCGCATGTCTCGATCGCAAGCGTGGAGCCGTCGCCGTCGGCGCGAACAAGACGCTGCACTTCACCATCGTGCCGTTCCACCGACAGCCAGTCTCGACAGCCCGGACTCCAGTAGCGCAGCGCCCCATCCGAGACTCGCTCGTGAAGGTTGGCCAACACGTACGGCTCGTCTGCCAGCGGAGCATCGACGACGCACAGCGACTCGCGACGCTCGAACCAGGTTGTTAAAAATTCTCGCTTCATTCCATAAACTCCCGTTCATCTGGCGGAACCGTCCAGACCAGGCAAAAGCCGCTACGTGCCAGCTTCGTACCCATCTGGATAGTTAGCCCTTGCTCGTCTACTAATCCCTCGACCTGCTGCTGACACTCGCCACCGAGTAGGTCTTCATTCCAGCGCACCAGATCGTGGGCGTACTGCCCTTCGCTGCTCGTCGCCCACTCCAGAGCTTTCGCTTCGTCGAGCGTGAGCTGTCGGGGTTCACCGGGCGCGTAGGCGACTCGGGATTGCTGGAATTTCATCGCGCCCGCGCCGAGGATGAAGCCGATCGCCAGGAGACTGACACCACCCGCAACCGCAAGCCAGGATGGGAACTTAACCGGTGTACCACAACCTGACTTTCCTGCCTCACTCGCCATCTGTGCGACCTGGTGTTCGACACCACGCCGTGCCGCTTTTTCGTAGCCATCCAGTTTGCCAAGGATCTGTTGGTGGGCATTCTCAAAGGTCTGGTTTAGCTCGCGAGGAGCGCGTTCCAGCATCATTTCGAGTCGCCCCGTCGCAAATATCACGGCGAAGATCGGATCGTTTTCGCCGATGCGGAGTTTATTGACCATTTTTAAGATGCGGCTACGCACCTCTGGGTCGTTTTCCTCACGCATCAGGAGATCGAATCGGCTCTGAGTTGACATGACTAACTTTGAGCCTCAGCCATTTCGACCTTGGTGTTGCGGTGTCCGTCAGGGCTATTGCCGTCTTCAGACTCTTGGCTCGCATCGTTGCCATCCGAAGATTCGCCAGCGCCAGAACCCACGATATTCGGGGTGTCCCAGAACTCCTCTAGGCGAGCGATCGCGCTGTCAAACGCTTTGGAAAAGTCCTCCACGAACGTCACGATCCGCTGTTCGGCCAGAATTCCCTGTTCTTCGGCGATTTTCTCCCGAGCAGCATCTAGAGTCAGCTCGTTTTCGTCGATGAAATATTGCACCGAGTTCTCCAAGGCCGGAAACTCGATTTCAGCGACAAAATTTTTCTGTGCCTTAGCTCGCTGGTAGAGCCCCTTACTCTGGAGGTACGAGAAATTGACGTTATGCAATCGCCCTCGATTCAGAACGACAATGTGCGGGATGGAGCCGTCCAGGGCAAAGATCGACTGGTCGAGTTGCCGCATGGACTCGTGGCATCCGTCACTCACAAACCACTTAACCAGGCGATTCCCGCCGAGCCGATCCTCCATAAGTTGCAGGAGGTTCGTTCGAGCCATCCAGCGATCTAGGACAGCCTGAGTGTTGGACGGCAGATTGACGAGTGCTGTGGTCTTCCCTGCCGTGTCGAGAATCACGTCTGGCTCGGTGCTGCGCTTCGGGTCATCACTCAGAGTAATTTTGTGGCTCTCAGCGGCCTGATTTTTGTAAATGCGACCGACATCATCAATCTGGCTATCAGCTTCGATGAGCGCATAGACCTCACCGTTGGCATTAAAGTAGTGGCAAAGAGCGCGACTAATAAAGGTTTTACCAACACCACCTTTCTCGCCGCCGACAATATGAATCGGATTAATTTTTGTTCCTGCTGTAGACATAGTAATTTCTAGCTAATATTGAACATCGAGCGCGTCTCCTGCGCTCCAGAGATCGCCTTATCTCGATAGTCTTCTGAGTCAGCGCCGTCGTTGCTCTCGTTCTTTCCCAGCGCTTCGGACTTGTCGCCGTTTGTTCGCCTACTGGAGGTATCGCGGCCAATGCCAGAATCCATACCCCCGTTATTATCGAAAGCGGGTCGGCATTTCTCGGGGCGGACTAGATCGACCGAAAATCTAAGGCTTTCTAAAATACCGGCCAAAAAGCCCATATTGATAACGCCTTGGCGATAGACATCGTGTTCGACCTCCCCGTCTTCTTCCATTGCAGGGATGAGATAGACCGCGAGCAAAAGCTCCTCAACGGCATTCACCAAAGGTTTCTGCTTCGCATCTAAGTATTGGAGAACGCGATCGAGGTAGCTGCCTCGCCTAACTCGGAAATTGAAAGCTTTGCGGTAGTTGTTATTGGCTTTATCACTTTTCATACAGCCTCCATAGCGCTTACTTTGAAATGGCTCAAGTAGCCAGAGTAGACATCGCCAACTCGATGTTGAAGCGACGAGTCCGGGTAGTCGCGTAGTAGCGAGCTACCGTTGTCTATGACATGCCAGTTAGGCTCTGCCCAATTGAAATATTGGAATAGTTCTGAATGGAGATAGGACGCTCCACCGCCCGCAATCGTGAGCGAATCGACGCGGCGGGGAACGATCTCGCTCATCCACTGGCGCAGTAGCTGCCAGTATTCTTTGCGAGCTAACTGGATTGCATCTGCAAGTTGTGCGGCTTCGTCTCGCATGTTGTCCAGCTCTTTGGTACGGGTAAGAGATTGGACGACCGGATGATTCGCGCTGATGTCGTCGCCGAGTTCGTAAATATCGCGCGTCAGTCGGTTTCGGTTTTGACCGGAACTATGTTCGATCGCGCGATCGACTAAGCGGACGAACCCCCAGTCACTTGTTGCAGATCGCTTCGTGTTCAACCGTCCGTGACTGAAGGTCAGGAAGGAAGCGTTGCGGTGTCCGATCATCAGAACGCAGACCGACTCCCGCTTCTCTAGCCACCCCGCTCCATACCGAGACTTCAGTTCGAGCAGGTAGCCGCCGCCTTCAGGCATCACGACAATTTCAGGGAAAGACAGGCAGATCTTGCGATCGCGGAAGTAGTAACGCTTACCCCGCCCCTCCAGTTTCTGAACGAATCCATCCTGACTGGCGAACTCGTTGTAGGGCAGCAGGATCAGCGGAATCACCTCAAAGTCAGTGCCATCGCACTGTTCCTTGTTGAGGATCGCACCAATCGCAGCCAGAAACTTAGGAATCGCAGACTCATATTTTGACTGCGATAGATCCACGGTTGCGCTGAACTCATTCGCAAGCTGACCGACGATATAGACGCGGTCGTCACGCTTCCGATACTTCAGATATGCATCGTTGACACCGCTGAGAATTCCAACAGTGTCTCTTTCAGATAGTCCGACTGATTCCTCATCGAGCTTCAGTGTCTCAGAAGCCATCGTGATGAGTTTCGGGCGACTCGAATCGACAGAATAAATAATCTTTGTCAGCGAACTACCGGGATCGAAAGCCACTCGAATTACCGAAGTGGTCATTTTTAAATGCCCTCCTTGCGTTCGACTTGGATACACCCTGACAAATTTTATCGAGCTTGTAAAGGCGGCAAATGAGATCCGAATTCAAATTTCGGGATTACCGAACAAGTAGCAAACAACCATTAGTCAACCGTTTAACAACCATGCGTCAACCGTTTAACAACCATTAATCGACTAGCTAGTCAGCTCGCATAAAAATATGTCATTGCATCGTCTAGTTATTTCAGTAGTCAGCAACCAAACATCAACCGCAAGTCAACCAGAAATCGACCATATATCAACTATTGAGCGACTATTTGACATTTTTACTCGATTCTCCAGACCCCCCTAAGCGAGGGCAGGCAATGTGTTCGTTTTGAAGCGACCGAAATTTGAAAATTCCGGTCGCTTTCGCTAGGTTGAGATCGCAAAGTCTGACGGGAAGCAATCTTTTTAGGCGATGGCACTCGCTCACATTCAAACTGCAAAAGAATTTCTTCCAACTATTCGTTATGCCTCGCGAAGTAGGCCGAAAGCTGACAGGGATAAACCTCTACCCGAGGTCATATTCTCAACTTTCCCAAACTATTCCCCTGGAGAGATATCG
>JAAUPN010000045.1 GCA_012033105.1 Coleofasciculaceae cyanobacterium RL_1_1 | reverse complement strand
CCGATCGCACCCTAGGGGCTGTCATCAATTAAAGTTCTAGCGCTTACCCGGCAAGGGTTTCAGCCCCTAGCTTTTTTATTGGGTCGGGCGTTCAACAGCTTGCCCGATAAGAATTCTGCGATTAATTGATGACACGCCCTAACGCGATCAACACCATAGAATCTATCGAAGTGATCAAAGTTATCGATGCAGTATCCGCTTCAGCTTACGTGTCGCTCGCTGCATTAGGCTTGGCGGGGGATTGTAAGGTTTTGGCGTCCCAGAAAACGTCGGGCATTTGCTGGGATCATCTAAGTAACGATAGTAGAGAAAAGATTGGCGGTAATTCATCTCTAGGTTTTCACCTTGACAAATTCGTTTGAAGACAGAGGATGGTATACCGATGTAATGTAGGTATGTTAGGGGTTTCCCCTTGTCTAAAATCACTCCATTGTCGGACTCTATGAAATGTGGAGAGGTGACAGAACACCCTGTGATTTCGTCCGGGGGTAAGAGAAACGACAAATTGCCGATCGAGCGTTCTAATCGCATCGCCAGATAGTTTAAAACCGTTTGATTCGGCGCAAATGGGTACAGAATGTCATACTCGCCCGATGCAATTAATTCTATGGCTTTGGCTAGGTCAGCATCGCTAAACATGTCACGCTTGGAGGCATAAAATCCAGAACAAAAGATTTCGCGTGATGTTCTTGCGATCGGAAATATTCGATGGATTTTCGCGGGGTCCGTTTCGTAGATGTGCGATAAGTCTTTAAACTGAAAGTCATAGGTTGCAAAGTCATACGACTCTAAACATTGAAAGACTTTTGTGAGAGGTTGCAAGAGTAACGTATCTGCATCCATGTAGACAAAGCGATCGAAGGGGCCATCAAAGGAGCAAAACGGTGATAGGTTCCCAATCGATAATAATGAGAGGTAATCCCTCTTGAGCGCCACGCTTCACGTATAAAAGGATGCGCATCCCAAACCGCTTTAGCAAAATTTTCCCAGCGTTCAATTGAAGCCTGGTCATCATAAAGGGTGACATTGGGACGCCGAGCAACTTCGGCTGTTAATTGTTCGATATTGTCATCGTAGGGATAGATGCAAACGGGCATGTTTGAGCCATGATGCATCTCGATGCTGTTGAGTAACGCGATGACCTGATCTAAGACAACATCATTGCCGAGCGTACAAATACCGTCCACAGATTAATCCCCTCACCTTGATTTGATTGGAGCGCAACATCTCTCGATCGCGAGGATCGTAGAATGGGGCGATCGAGCTGAAATAGGCTCAAAATGGCGCGAACCCAGCCCGAGTATCCTCAATATACTCATCCTGTTTGGGCTTTTCGTGAGAACTTGAGAATTTGTAGGGAAAGTTCAAACCCTTATGCTTCTTTTTTGACCCGAATTGCCCATGATTGGTTTGCTCACTCGTTCTTCTAGGGCATCAAAATTCTTTGATTTCCATATAAATAGAAAAGACGTAGAGGATTACCGATAATCCTCTACATCTATTGGTCTGATATTGGTCTGAATACTGATGCTCGATCGTCTGGAAGTGTTTAAGTATGCTTAAACAAGCCACTAAGCTCGGGTACTACACCGTTTCAGGAGATGAGATTTTTGGCAGCTTGATATTTTTAGCTAAACCCAATGCCGCGAGACACTGAATGACCCACCAGCCCGGATCGAGTTCCCACCACTTGTGACCAAATTTTGCGGAATATTTGTGGCCGTGGTGGTTGTTGTGCCAGCCTTCGCCGTGGGTTAGTGCGGCGACGATCCAGTGATTGGTCGATCGATCTTTGCTGTTGTAGTTGCGGTAGCCAAAGGTATGGGTGACGCTATTCACCATGCAAGTCACGTGGGTGACGAAGATCAGGCGGAAAAATACGCCCCACACCACAAACGGCCAGCCGCCAATTAGATACAGCAGCACGGCAAACGCGGCCTGAATTTCGATGAAATACCGATCGCAGAAACGGTAAAACGGATCGTCAATAATGTCCTTAATGAAGCGATCACACTTACCTTTCAGCGGATGGTGAACCATCAGCCAACCCATATGGCTCCACCAAAAGCCATCGACCGGAGTATGGGGATCACCGTCGCTATCGACGCCTTTGTGGTGAGCACGGTGATAGCTCACCCAAACCAAAACGCCACCTTGAGCGGTGAGTGTGCCGCAAATCACGAAAATATATTCCAACCACTTCGGCACGGTGAAGCTACGGTGAGCAATCAACCGGTGGTATCCAACCGTGATGCCAAGGCAACCGGTCACCCACCAGAGAAAGGCCGTCAAGCCGATCGCCGACCACGAGAAGTTTTGGGGAAGTAGTACAAACAGAGCGCCAACGTGTAGCGCAGCATTAAACAAAATCCCCGGCCACCGTGGGCGTAGGGGAGCAGCCGTTGCAATAGTCATGAAAGCTGAATGCTGAAGGATATCTAGAGATGAAGGCGAGGGCGGTATATAGATGGAGAATGAATCGAGGCTTGATCGCGTTACGAACAGCTAGCGCTTCACATCTCATCGCGATTTGTAGCTTTTGTTAATATCGCGCTTCAATCTCGTTAGGTTAGCACAATCAATTGACGCGATAGAGAGGGATAGATGTTTCGGAACGCTCACGATCAACAGCCACACAACTTCGCCTGACTCGACGGGCGATCGACCCGTACGGCTCCGAACAGGCAAAAAAAGCGGTCAGTCTTCACCAAGACTGACCCACCAAAAACCAAACAATTAACCAATCACGTAAGCATTGAGGAAAACAAGAGGTACGTTACCGAACCGCACTCGCGCACGAGTGATTTCTTCATGCCCGCAAAAGTGTAGCAAAGAACACTGGATTTTGTTACAAAAGTTATGATCTGCCGATATTCCCCTTGTTCTTGGGCGGGATTTTTGCCTCTTTTGGGTTTGATCGGTCTTGCTGTAACCTCTATATCCCTGATGAATCAAGGCTTTAGGCGGGTTGTATTACGGAATACGAAATTTTAGCTTTTCAGTACAGTTCATAGCGCAACAGCGTACAAGCGAGGCCACCGTTATCGATCGGGAAGCGTTTCGCCGCCCGCAGTCCGACGCGCTTCGAGAGCGGTTTCGTCGTCAAAATGTAGGCAACCCAGCCTTTAAATTGCTGCTTTAGCACATCGCCGAATTGTTTATAAAACACACCGAGTTCTTCGACTTCACCCAAGCGTTCGCCGTAGGGTGGGTTACAGATCACCATGCCCTGATCGCTGGGGGCTTGTAAATCGCGCACGTCGCATTCGCGAAACTGAATCGTTGATTCGAGGCCGCAAAGTTCGGCATTGTGGCGGGCATGGCCGATCGCGTGGCGATCAATGTCGCTGGCTGCAATCGGTGCGGGAGCCAGACGCTGCTCGGCGATCGCCTCATCGCACACACGATCCCACAAGGCTGCATCGAAATCGTCCCAGCCCATAAACCCGAACTCTTCGCGAAATAATCCTGGCGCAATATTGCGGGCAATTAACCCGGCTTCGATCGCGATCGTGCCGGAGCCACACATCGGATCAACCAGGGGCAAACTTGGGTCATACTCTGCCAAAGCCAGGAGAGCTGAAGCGAGGGTTTCCTTGAGTGGAGCCGCACCGACGGCGGGACGGTAGCCACGTCGGTGGAGGCTGTCGCCGGAGCTGTCGAGGCTGAGGACGGCCTGATCGTTATGAACATGGAGATTAATCGAGACATCAGGCCGATCGCGATCAACGCTGGATCGTGTACCGAATTGTTTCCACTGGCGATCGACGATCGCTTTTTTGACCTGGAGGGCAGTGAAGTGGGTGTGATTTAGGGTTTCGTTGCCACCGGTTGCGCGTACCGAGAGGGTTTTATCCGGTGAAAGAATCTCTTCCCAAGCGATCGCCTTAACGTTGTCGTAGAGTTCCTGGGCGTCATTGCAACCAAATTCACGCAGGGGCATCAGGATGCGAAACATCGTGCGTGACCAGAGGTTGACGCGATAGAGCAATTCACGATCGCCACTGAAGTGGACACCCATATAGTCTTCGGTGATGTTCTGAGCGCCGAGATTCCGCAATTCGCGGGCGGCGATCGGTTCGAGTCCCCGTGCGACGGTGGCAAAGTAGGTATGAGTGGCGGATGAAGTCATAGATGATCGGGCGGGTGAAAACGTGAGCTAGGGGCGGGTGAGGACGGGAAACGATCAATGGTAGGCGGGAGCTGGTCAGTTACAACAGTTCTATCAGGCTCTGTCACGGTTGGCGTCAACCGACTGAAAAGCCCGTACGTTAAGATAAAGCGCTCGCAGTTGGTGTCAGCGATCGCACGACGATCGTAACAATCCCCGCCGCGATACGTTTGATTCACACACTTATTTCATCGGGAAGGAATGACCATGACCAAAGCCATTATGGAAACTGAAAAAGGCACGATTAACATCACGTTTTTCGATGAGGCTGCGCCAAATACGGTGGCGAATTTCACGAAGCTGATCAACGACGGATTTTACGATGGGTTGAATTTTCACCGCGTGATCCCGGATTTTGTCATCCAGGGGGGTTGCCCGAAGGGTACAGGAACCGGCGGCCCGGGCTACACCATCAAGTGTGAAATTAACGAAAATAAGCATCTGGCGGGTTCACTATCAATGGCGCACGCGGGTCGCGATACGGGTGGCAGTCAGTTTTTTGTGTGCCACTCGCCGCAGCCGCACTTGGATGGCGTACATACCGTGTTCGGCCAGACGGGCGATATGGATGTGGTGAACGCAATTCGCCAGGGTGACAAAATCCTCTCGGTGAAGATCGTCGAAAATTAAGCGGCGGCGCGTGCGCTAACGTTGCTCCAAGGATAGAGCACTGAGCGAAGTTGAAACGCGAAGTTGAAACAGTGAGTACTGAGCGGAGTCGAAGTACGGTCTTCCGGCTCCCTAACGATCAACGGTTGATTGTATTGGGTTGAGAACCGCCCGATCGGTCAAGTCGAGGCGACACCAACGACTCCGCTCAAGGCTCACTGATGTTTGATCCTCACCCACGACACCCAAGACGGACGCACCACAGCACGCCCGTCCACCGCAATCACACCGTTACCCAATCACGAAACACTGATCGCACCCAACTCGGACTTCCGTACTCCTAAGCCCCCACAGCCTCCTTCGCCTGATACATCACCTCCGCCGTGATTTTGCTAATGCCGCGATCGCGGGCAAACTTCTCCGTATTGCGCTTCACCTTGTTACGGACAAAACCCGGCACACGCTGTAATTCCGTTAAGCCATCCTTCGACCAGCTCAGATCCGTATCCGTCGAAATCGTCGCCGTGATCGCCTCCTTCGTATCGTGGCCGCCAAAAATCTCCAGCAGGTGATCCTCCATTCCCAAGGTAAACGAGTTGTAGACCAAATCCGCGATCTGGTTTGTGCCTTCATACCCCAGGAACGGACGATAGCCCACCGGGAAATTTTGGATATGGATCGGCGCTGCGATCACACCGCAGGGAATATCGAGCCGTTTACCCACGTGGCGCTCCATCTGCGTTCCAAAAATCGCCGCCGGTTCCAGCTTGGCGATTTTGTCCGCGATCACCGTGTGATCTTCGCTGATCAGCACCTCATCGCAGTATTCCGACACCTGCTCGGTGAACCAGTCCGCATCATATTTGCAGTAGGTTCCGGCCATCACCACATGGATACCCATCTCCCGCGCTAGGATTTTCGTCATCGCGGCGGCGTGGGTGTTGTCACCAAAGACGATCGCCTTTTTGCCGGTCAGGTTTTGGCAGTCGATCGAGCGGGAAAACCAGGCCGCTTGTGACACAAAGCGGGTTTGCTCATCGATGAAATCTTCGTAGTTAACGCCCACGCCGCGCTCATTGAGCAATGCCTGGATCGCACGAATGCAGCGTGCTGTCTCCACCACACCCATCGGCGTAATCTCGATCGAGGGAATCTCAAACTCACGCTTGAGGAATTCCGCCGTCATCTGGCCGAGTTCACGGTAAGGCAACAGGTTAAACCAGGCGCGAGGCAACTCCTTCAGACATTCCACCGACGCACCTTCGGGAATGATGGTATTAATCGTGATCCCCAGTTCGGCCATGAGCTTTTTTAGCTCGGTACAGTCGTGATTATTGTGAAATCCGAGGGTGGACATGCCGATGATATTCACCGACGGATAGGGTGTTTTGTCCTCGACTAAAGTACCGTGTTTGCGGGCTTTGGCGATGTAAAATTCGACGATTTGTGCCAGGGTGCGATCGGCCGCCTGTAGCTCATTCACGCGGTAATGATTCACGTCGGCGAGCAACACATCACCCTTCGTTTCGAGGGATGCACGCTTGACGAAATTTTCTAGATCTTCCTGCAAATGCTGGAGGTGCAGGTCGGTGTGAGGACGATTAAATCCGGGCTTTCTTCCGCATCCTTGCGGGTAATATTTTCAACGACCTTATCTTGGGAACCTCGGGCGAGGACGTGCCGATCGACGATACTTGCCGTCACGGGCGTAAAGTCACGTTCGCGCGACAGCATCGATCGCATGACGTTGAAGTAATCATCGCCGAGGGGCGCGTGCATAATCGCGTGAACGTTTTTGAACGAGCTGGCGACACGTAGCGTACCGATATGAGCGGGGCCAGCATACATCCAATAGGCAAGTTTCATAGGGATCGTCCGATAGTGGTTCGGTTGTGGTGTGAGTTTTTGAAGTGAAACAAGAACGATCAGAATCGCGATTCAGGTCGCAATATTGGCAGGCAATATTGATGGTGATATCGAATCGCGTTGCGGATCGCAGTTTCGATCACGATTTAAAACACCAATTGCAATTTCCCCATCTCATTGCGATCGGTGTTTTTTGTAGGGTGATTACCGATGCCAACAGGGCAACGGCGGGCGCGTTGAATTGAGAGCAGTCTCATCGTGTTGCGTTAACCATTTAATGGTTTTGCATTGCGCCGTACTGCTCGCTAGCCTAAGAGGATTTTTTCCTGTGTGATCGCTGTGATGATAATTCTTTATCTAGATGCGATCGAAGAGGATGCTTTCACGTTTTTTTGTAACGGGAGCAACGATTTTTTGTGGGATATCTTAAAGGTGCAGCCAGCCCGATGGCTCTAGCGCGATCGTCAAACCAGTGATTTCATTCCACCAAAAAAGAGCCAGGACTGCTCAGATCCTAGCTCTTAGATTTCATAGCTATATAGCCGATGTAACCACGGACTCAATGTGGGGTGAATGAAGCCTAACCTCTTAAGCGCTCGGGTTGGCTCCATTCATACTTTAGACTTACTTCGCTTGACGACGACGAGCCATTTTGACGACAGCACCGAAGGCAAGAAGGCTCAGAGCGGTTGAAGGTTCAGGAATTTCGGTCGGGGTCGAGATCGGAGGAGCTGGAGGAACTGGTACTTCCGTGATTGGCGTTTCCGGGTCTGTCACTTCCGGATCTGGCGTTTCCGGGTCTGGCGTGACCACAGCTACATCCGAAATGTACAGCGAGGCATGGGAAAGACCCGCAGCACTTCCACCATCATTTTTGGCTACACCATCAGTCTTAAAGGCGAAGGTTGTACCGGCTGTAACACCATCAAAGAGGTAAGAGCTATAATTTTTAGCCGCCTTTAAGACAAAGCTAAACTGATAATCAACGTCTTTGAGGAACGTAATTTCGCCATCGTTCTTTTCGTTGTTATTTGTGATCTTGAACCAACCATCGGTAGACGTTCCGCTCGCAGCGTCTAGTTTGAGTTCTTTGCCGTAGTCGCCACTGAAACTTGAGCCAAATAGGGTTGCTGTAGATGCAGAGTTGCTATTATTGCCGCTGAAGGAACCGAAGCAGCTTATCGGAGCTACCGTATTAGTCAGGAGGTCTTTGATATCGCTTGTGCTGCAAGTTGCACCAGTTTGACCGCCACCGCCACCGTTATCTTTGGGTTTAGCAAAGGCAGAGTCAGGGCTGATAATGAGAAAGGAGAGTCCAAGAAGAGCGCTACTAGCAGCGGTGCGAAGCATGTTTTGCATGAGTCTGAAGGTTATGAGGTAAAAACTAAACTAGTGCAGATTTGGGAGGCATCCCTGCTGCTACTACCCTAAGATGCACCTTTGATTGTGGTCTGAGTGGTTGAGCATTAGTGCGACACAAGCATTGAGCGGGCGTATCACCCCCACACCCTTAACGATAGGAGCGACACCCCGTCGCGTCTATCGTGATCCTACTAACTTTATCGAGTCTTTAAGGAACAGCCCGATCGAGCCTCAATCCCTTCATAAAGGAGTGATTCCACGCAAATTACCCCGCCTCGATTTTGCCTGTATTTAGCAATTTTAGTGACCAATTTAGCCACATCGGTTTTGCCTTAGTGATACTGCGAAGCTTTTGCTCTATAGCTTGGGAAGACTCCGTCCAATCCAATCCTCCACCGATTCCCCACCCTGCGTACAGCTAGTATCCTAAAAAGCAAATGCTTGCTGTTTGATCCAGCTCTACCCTTCTTTTCATGCTGTCTGCTGACTCCTCTGACTTTGCGCCCGTACCTCCACTGGGTAACGGTGCGCCCACGATCGACCTCAACCTTGATCGTACCCTGAAACAAACCTTTGGGCATGATGCCTTCAGACCAGGACAGCGCGAGATTATCGAACGATCGCTCCAGGGGGGCGACATCCTGGCGATCGTGCCAACCGGTGGCGGTAAATCCCTGTGCTACCAGCTTCCGGCGATCGTTCGATCGGGCGTGACGATCGTTGTTTCGCCGCTGATTGCCCTGATGCAAGACCAGGTTCAATCCCTGCAAGCCAACGGTATTCATGCCACGTTTCTCAATAGCACCCTCGACAGCCAGGAAAGTTTTAAGCGGATTCAGGCATTGCTCAGGGGCGAAATTCGGCTGCTCTACGTCGCGCCAGAACGATTGCTCAGTGACGGATTTCTCGAACTGCTCGATCGCGTCCGGGATGAAGTCGGGATCGGCGGCTTTGCGATCGATGAAGCCCACTGCGTTTCCGCCTGGGGTCACGACTTTCGCCCCGAATATCGTCAGCTTCGCCTGATCCGCCAACGCTATCCCCAGGTTCCTGTTACTGCGCTGACGGCCACCGCCACCGATCGCGTCCGTCTCGATATCGTCGATCAGCTCGCCCTGCGATCGCCCTTCGTCCACATCGCCAGCTTTCGCCGCCCCAACCTTTACTATGAAGTTCGCCCGAAGGAAAAACGCGCCACCTACCGCGAAATCCTGACCCGCATTCGGCAAGGCGGCTCAGGCATTATCTATTGCATGAGTCGCCGTCAGGTGGAAGAACTGACCGCCAAGCTGACCGCTGACAACGTTACCGCACTGCCCTACCATGCCGGTCTTCCGGGCAGTGTTCGGGCAGATAATCAAACCCGCTTCATTCGCGATGACGTGCAAATCATGGTCGCCACGGTCGCGTTCGGCATGGGCATCGACAAGCCCGATGTCCGATTCGTGATTCACTACGATCTCCCGCGCAACATCGAGAGCTACTACCAAGAGTCGGGGCGGGCGGGTCGCGATGGTGAAGATTCGGATTGCGTGTTGTATTACAGTGCGGGAGATGTGGGCAAAGTTGAATGGTTGATTCAGCAAAAAACGAGCGAAGACGAGCAGCGAATCGCGCGGCAGCAGTTGCGGCAAATTAGCGACTATGCCGAGAGTACCGAGTGTCGCAATACGATTCAGTTGCGCTATTTCGGGGAGCATTTTGAGGGGAACTGCGGCAAGTGCGATAACTGCTGCAATCCGAAACCGATCGAGGATTGGACGATCGAGGCGATGAAGTTTTTATCTTGTGTTGCCCGCACGAAGGAACGGTTTGGGACGAATCATTTGATTAGTGTGCTGCGCGGGTCGAAGTCACAAAATATTTTGAAGTGGGGACACGATCAGCTCTCGACCTATGGTATTGGCAAAGATCGGACAGCGGATGATTGGAAAATGTTGGTGCGATCGCTGCTACATCAGGGCTTGATCTCGGAAACCACGGATGGTTTTCCCATTCTCAAGCTGAACGCACTGAGTTGGGAAGTGATGAAACAACAGCGATCGGTGGAAATTGCGATCGCGCCGAAGCCCAAGCTCGACGAGATCGACGATCGAACCGGTTCCACCATGACCGGTCAGGCGCTGTTCCAAGAACTGCGGGCGCTACGAAAAAAACTGGCAACGGCGCGATCGGTGCCACCCTACGTTATCTTTGCCGATTCGACCCTGCGGTTAATGGCACAGAAAAAAACGACAACCCTAGACGATTTGGGGCGGATCGCCGGAGTCGGCGCGTTTAAACTGGATGAATATGGCGAGGCATTTGTCGCGGCAATCCGCGCCTACAGCGAGGGCAATGCCGCAGATCTAAGCAGTACGCATCTGACCACACTGGAGTTATTAAAACAGGGGTGGGATCTGGAACGGATTGCTCGCGATCGTGGCCTTCAGGTGACAACGATTTACGGTCACGTCGCGAAATTAATCGAAACGGGTCAGATTGTAGAGGTTGATCGATACATTGATGCAGAAACGCGATCGCGTGTTGATGCGGCGATCGCTCAGGTGGGAATGGATCGCCTCACACCCATTTTTGAAGCTCTCAACGGTACGGTCAGCTATGGCGAAATTCGCCTGGTCTGTGCGATGCGGTCAGTGTCGGGGAGCGCTGCCGCAGATCTCACCGGTCAGTCATCGTAGGGGCTTGAGCTTACAGTGATGGTTGATCGCTCGACGGCATCGATACCGATTCCGGGAGCTGTAAGTTGCGATCGCTCGGTAACAGCGTCGGGCTTTCCTCGTCCTGTGTCGAGATGTAGCCCAGATAGTACGCGCCCTCATCGATTTGCAGCGAATGTGCCACCACATCGCCTTCGAGATGTGCCGTGTTGCTCAGGGTTAACTTGCCGCTCGCAATCACCCGAGCTTTCACTCGACCGTAAACCAAAATATTATGGCCGCGTAGCTCCGATCCTTCGATCGCTCCCTCTACCGAGATCTCAATATTGCCATTCGCCTCAACATTGCCTCGCACAGACCCATCGACCCGCAGATCCCCCGCTGTTTTCAGGTTTCCATCAAATTCACTACCCGAACCGAGATAGGTCATGGTTGGTTTCGGTGCGGAGGATTTACGGTTAAAAAACATAATCAAAACCAGGCCAGAATGACGCTAAAAACGAAGTGAACGGAGATCGAACGTTGCAGGAATGCTGGCGGATAAGTCTATGACCGTGAGCGATCCGACGATCGCGATCGTGTCCTTAATTTGACGGGTTACGACTGTCGGCGATCGGAGTAGAGTTTGGTTCGAGGAAGTTCTGAGGATTGATGGGTTGGCCATCAAGTCGCACTTCGTAGTGGAGATGTGGCCCTGTCGATCGCCCGGTGTTGCCCAAGGCTCCAATCACATCACCTCGTTTGATCGAATCGCCGACTTCAACGCGGATCTCCGACAGGTGAGCGTAAAGGGTCTGATACCCATACTCATGCTGAATCGCGATCTGGTTGCCATAGCCACCGTTATACCCCGCTTCGACGACAGTTCCGGGAGCCGTCGCAATAATCGGAGCGCCGTACTCATCCACAAAATCGAGACCGTTATGAAATTCGCGGCCTCCGAAGCCGAAAGGATTGGATCGCTTACCAAAGGTTGACGTCATCTCGCTCGAATCACCCATCGGTTTCCGATTAGGGATCGCAGCTTCGTAGGCGAGAGTCGCTTCGAGGGCAGGACGGACATCCGTGGACAGTTGGCGTTTGAGATAGAACGCAAGCTGTTGAGCATTGCGCAGTTTATCGCGTGTGTCGGCCTCAAGTGCCGGGATACTCGCTGCGATCGCACCACCCCGACCACTCTCATTCGAGACCTCATCAGAGGACACCGTTTCTTCCTCGGAGGTTCCCGATCGGCGGCGCAGATCCTCAAGATCCCGTTCGAGCGCTTTGATTTGCTCGATAACATTTTCAGCTTGACGATTGAGTTCGGCTTGACGGGCTTGGAGACTGGCTCGCTGGTAAGCCACGACACCGATTGCAGTTGATCCGATCATGGCGATCGCGATCGCCACTCGGGTTAGCCAGATCGGCTTGAACTGAAATACCCAAGGATCTTGACCTGTACGGCCTAGCCATAGCGTGTAGTATTCGGGAATGCGGCGCTTCATGGATAGGATGCCCTGACGAGAACTACGCAAACACAGAGAACAACACACGGCATGTTCTCTGATCATGCGAACTCAACAAAATTCAGACCCAAAGTAACACTAATTCGCAGAAAGATTAAATTTTTACGAGGGTTTTGCCGATCTGTGGGGATCGTCAAACCTTCGGGATTACTGAGACTTAAGCCATTCAGGATTCAGGTTCGGCGATACCTGATTTGTACTGGATCGCAGATCGATCTGGGTTTGGGGGATCGCGATCGTGATCCCCACTTGCTCAAAGGCTAATTTGAGACGACGGCGATATTCTCGCGCGACATCCCATTGGGACAGCGGTATGGTTTGAATCCACTGCAAAATTTCCACGCCGCGATCGTCGAGTTTCTCGACGCCAATCAGCACCACCGGATTCAGAACGCGATCGCCCCACTCCGGATCAGTCTGCATCGCAGTACTCACCTCACGCATCAACTGCATCGCCTCGGTCGGATCATGTTCCGGATTAATTCGCACCCGAAAATCAACCCGAGACCAATCCTTCGTCAGGTTATGGACATAGGCGATTTGGTTATTGGGAATCACACTGAGCCGTCCGCCATCGCCGCGAATTTTCGTCACGCGCAACCCGACGGCCTCCACCACCCCAAACGTAATGCCAACATCAATCACGTCACCGACAGCAAACTGGTCTTCCCACAAAATCAATAGGCCCGTGGTGAAATCCTTAATCAAGTTTTGGAAAACGACGGCTAGAGCTGCGCCAAACACCCCCGCTCCAGCCAAAACCGATCCGGGGGAAAATGGCTGCAAACTCAAAAAGACAACCAGCCCAACGATCGCCGTCAGGAGACGCACCAAGCCAGATAATGCCGTCGATAGGGTCGGAATTCGCTGTGACGCGCGTTTGGAGGCGCTATCGGTCAATGCTTGCTGATCCGCCCAAACCTCTAGGCTACGGCTAATAAACACATCGGCGAGCCGATTGACCAAGCGAACCCCCAAAATAATCAGCGCAAGCTGCAACGGAAATCCGAGCAACCATCCGGCAATTTGGCGGGTTACAGCAAATTGGGACAGGACGGTCACGGCTCCACCAAGCCACACGACCGCCTCGGCAATAGTCACCAAATTGCTCAAGAGTCGGTACAGTTGTTGCCGCTGCTTGGGTGAAGCGTGTAAGGTGGCTTCCTCCATCTGGCCGGGGAGCGGACAGGCGGGGGCTTCTTTGAGGCGTTCTTCGTAACGATCGAAGACTTTGGAGAGATTGTAGAGACCGATGCCGATCGCGATCGTGATTAGACTCGCTCCGATCGCAATCCAGCGACGGCGAACCCGTGCTTCGGGCTTACGCGCTTCATGGGCTGAGATGAACGAGGTTTGCAGTTCTGCCTGCCAGTCTTGCGCGAGTTGGTCGGCGGGTTGGCGGGCGAGACGGGCATCCGTATCGATCACGGTCAACACGACGCGGGGCGAAAGTTCTACGGCATCGGCGGCAATTAAAACGGGCTGATTGGCAATCTGATCGATCGTGATCGTCAAACTTTCGGGATCAAACCCAAGGTCTAAAATAGTTTCGATATCAGCTTCGATGCTGCGGGCGCGTCGTTCCACGGGTCGCAGATCGAGGGATTCGGTTTCGGTCGGTGTACGGATGGCGGTGATGATGATTGAGGTGGGTTGACCATCAATGTTGATTGGTAAATATTCGAGGTCGTCGATCTCACGAACAAGGGGAGTCGCGATCGGGGTTTGGAGGATCGGTACATTAAATGCAACATCAAAGGCACTTCGGGGCGAAGCGATCGCCGGATTCCAAACGCTCAGGGTTACGGCCAGCATCAAGGAAAGGATGCCTAGCACACCCCATCGACCCGACGATCGAGTTATCCTCCCTCCGTATTTCCAAACCTGCAACGCTTGGACGGTGATCTCGCGCTGGATGACACGCTGGATGGCACGCTGTATTTGCATCCAAATACGACTTGACGCCTGAAACATAGTGGCAACGCCTTTGTGTTTGACTAAATATTGTGGTTGATCGTCGTGGTCGGTCAATTTAAGCTAACGCATCGGGGCTATGGGAATTGCGCCCAATCGACAAGCCTCCCGATCGCGAGAGATCGAGAGGCTTGTCCGTATAACGAGAGTGTGGATACAGCGTTGATCAACCTATTCCGTAGTCCGGTTTAGACAGGCTTCGAGGGATTATCTCCTCAAAGCCTGTCTGAAATACGGGCGATCTAAATCTTCGCAACCTCTTTTTGAGTTGCTGCCGTTGGCGCAGTTAACGCTCCGTACAGACGATTGATGGCATTCACGTAGGCTTGAGCCGAGGCGACAATCACGTCTGTATTGGCGGCATGACCCGAAAAAATCCGTCCTTCGTAGCGCAAACGTACTGTTACTTCACCTAGGGCGTCGATGCCGCCGTCACGGATTGCACGGTGTACTCGATGAGTTCGTAGGGCAGATCGACGATTTGATCGATCGCACGATAGGTCGCATCAACCGGACCAGTCCCGATCACAGCGTCGGTTATCTCCTCACCCTTCGGTGTCCGAATGGTGATGGTGGCGGTTGATTTGGCATGGTTACCACAGGAGACCTGCACGTGTTCCACGCGGTAGAGTTCCGGCGGCTGCTGGATTTGATCGTTGACGATCGATTCGAGATCCCAGTCCGTAATTTCTTTCTTCTGGTCAGCAAACTTTTTGAAGTTCAAAAAGGCGCTGTTTAGCTCGGTTTCCGACAGTTCAAAGCCCAGCTCTTTGAGACGGCTTTGGAACGCATGGCGACCGGAAAGCTTGCCCAGGACGATTTGGTTTTCCTGAAGGCCGATCGACTCGGCGTCCATGATCTCGTAGGTTTGCTTATTTTTCAGGACGCCGTCTTGGTGGATACCGGACTCGTGGGCGAAGGCGTTCGCACCAACGATCGCCTTGTTGGGTTGGACAAACATCCCCGTGAGGCTGGAAACCAGACGCGAGGTTTTGTAAATTTGGCGCGTATCAATGTTTGTGAGCGGTTCTTCTGAGTCTACCGGGCGACCCAGTGCCGGATTGTAGAAAGCACGGCGGACGTGTAGCGCCATGACCAGCTCTTCGAGTGCCGCATTGCCTGCCCGTTCGCCAATGCCGTTAATCGTGCATTCGAGCTGACGCGCTCCATGTTCGATCGCCGACAGGAAGTTGGCGACGGCGAGACCGAGATCATTGTGACCGTGAACGGAAATCACGGCGCGATCGATATTCGGTACGTTTTGCTTGATGCCGCGAATCAGGCCGCCAAATTCGGATGGGGTGGTGTAGCCGACAGTGTCCGGGATATTAACGGTGGTTGCACCCGCTGCGATCGCCGCTGCGAGGACTTCGTAGAGAAACTCAGGATCGGATCGTCCGGCATCTTCCGGCGAAAATTCCACATCGTCGGTAAAACTTTTGGCGTAGGCCACCATGTCTGGCACGATCGCCAGAACATCCTTACGGCTTTTGCGGAGCTTGTATTCCAGGTGAATATCCGATGTGGCGATAAACGTGTGAATGCGTCCCTTCGCTGCTGGAGCAAGTGCCTTACCTGCCGCCTCGATATCTTTTTTCGAGGCACGCGCTAAACCGCAAATGGTCGGCCCGGTTTCTGTGCCAACCTGGTCGGCAATCCGTTGCACCGCTTCAAAGTCACCAGGGCTGGCGAACGGAAAACCCGCTTCCAGAACGTCCACTCCCAGTCGAGCAAGCTGACGGGCGATCGTTAGCTTTTCATCTTGATTTAACGTTGCACCGGGAGATTGTTCTCCGTCTCGCAGGGTTGTATCAAAGATAATGATGCGCTCGGTTGGACTGGTCATGGTGTTGCGTTACCTCCGGTCGGTTTGGGGGGGGTTGGCATTGGAATATCTCTCAGTCGAATACTGGGAAAGCCAAAGAATAATAGTAACAAGTGTAAAACAGTCTTGATTCAGACGGCGTCGCCCGGTTTTATTCGGCGATCGAAACGATACAAATACGCATGAATTCGGATTGACTTGTTCATGCCCCTAGGCGATCGCTAGCGTGATTCCCAGAGCTTATTTTCGAGATCACGGATTTGCCGTTCTAGCCGATCAATCCGACCCCGTAGCTCATCCATTTCGGCCTGACGTGGAACCCCCAGATCTTGCAGGGTATTGCGAATCTGCCGTTCAAATTGCTGTTCCCAGTTGCCTTGCTCGGCTTTGAGATTTTCGATCGCATCATTGACAAATGCCTTTGCCCCCTCCGCGTCCAATTCACCCGTTTCGACCAGTCGATCGCTCGCTTCTCGCAGGCGATCGGCGACCAGTGATGTCGTCCCAAGACCCAGAATCAAGAGCTGTTGAATAATGTTTTGATTTTCCATGAAGTCCACAGGGTAAGCAAAGATACCGCACCTGTGCGGCTAAAAACGTGAGAACGTAAACCGCACGATCAATCCCATTTTGTTCCGGTGGCGATCGGTTCTGTCGATCGATGGAATCGATCACCACGATTAGAGATGCATTACTGTCGATCGTAACCTCCGATCGCGATGTTCGTGGATCAGAGTCTGGACGCGAAAACCGGCCACCCCCACCATCAAAAATTTTCCCGTATTTTTCCCAACGAATGGCTAGTCTGCGCTCGGCGGGGTGACAATCGGCTCGCTGGAAAGACGGGCGATCGCCCGTAGATTTTGACAGCGAATGACTTCGGTAAATTCGAGCGATGAGCGGCCTTCGAGTTCTGCCGCATGTTCGATCGCCTGGATCAACGATAATGCTGCCGTTTCTGCGCCATATCCTCGGCGTTGGGCGATACTCACCGCCGCTTCATCAGCACTAATATCCTGATCAGAGCTTTGCGTACGCCGCCACACCTGACGCGCCGCAAATGCTGTTAAACTCCCGGCAGCGACGATTCCCAGCGGATCGCCCTGCACGGTTTCGACGATCGTGGCCAGCATCCCCGCGATCGCTGCGCCCCGATACAGATCCCACTTCAACCAGCGAATTTCCGTCACCCACATCACCGTCCGCAACATCAGCAAGTCTCGTTCCGCACGAGAAAGCTGTCTCCAGTGATGCAGATTAAAATACACCTTGCGCGATCGCTGCCAAGGGTAGGGAAACGGTGCTTCGATCGTCAGCGGGCGATCGGCCTTGGCAATGAGCTTCACCAGCATCCGTCCAGAAACAGGCATCAGGTCACGTAGGTATTCAATTTCTTGAGCGACGTTCATGTAGACCTCTGAAATCTGCGCAAGTCCTAGGGGAAGACACGACAGCGAACAATGGGATTAATGATAGATCGGAGCGCTAGCAGGCGTGTGCCAACTCTCGCACACTTGACATCATCCGTCTCACACCTCTCCGGACGTCTGCGTCCGTCCGGAGACCACACGCTTGCTCTAGTCGAAGGGAGCGACCGGGTGAATCGCGGCAAGGCGTCAGGGCGAATCAAGCTATAACAGGAGGGCGTACGGTGTGGTGATTGTCTAGCATCTTTACCGTTGGTAATAGCGACATCGCTGCATCATCGTTTTACGGGAACACCCGCTGCTTTAGAACCGTTTTAGAGGCCGTGTCATGGATGCATTTTCACCGACCCCACCCGATTGGACTCAGGCCGCCACCCACGTGTTTAATTTTGCCTGTCCACACTGTGGTGCGAGCAATCGCGAGGCGAGTCATGTGTGGCTCAATCGTCGATCACCAGTGTATGGATCTGATCTTCAGCGTAAATGGCAAGAGTTCTATCAGTGTTCATGTAACTGCGCCTGGTGGGCCTGGAGTACAGATCGCCCACCGAGCAACCTCTCCACCAGCATTCTGCCGGAAACCCATCCCGATGGCTCCGATTTAAACCCGTAAATCGCGGTTAGCCTGGAATGATATTTCCCCTCTTTGACACGCATCTCATCCATCTCATTTCGCTCATTGATCGCATCGGTTAACCTTGGGGGTTGGCGTCGATCTGAGCGGTTCAAGCTGTACGTTTAGCGCCCATGACACCCCGTTTTTTCTGCTCCATAGCCAGTTTTGGATCGAGTTTGGTCTTCAGCGCGAGGCTGTTGCTGATCCTGGCGGCGGGCTGGATGAATTTAGCACCAGCTCCGGCGATCGCGGCTGCTCAATCCCGTTTAACCTGCCAAATCAGCACCGCAGAGATCAACGCCAAAGCAGCACTACTACAAGCCGTTCTCGACGGTGATACCGAGGCCGCCACCGAGTATCGCAATCTCGTTCGCCGTCATGCCCGCGAGCAGGCAGAATGTCGTCAAGGCTCCTGGCCACGCGATCGGGCGATTTGGCTGAATCTTTATCCCTGTGATACGGGGTTTGGCCAAATTGACCAACTGTTCGATCGCATTGCCAACGATGGCTACAACCAGATTTATCTTGCCACTCTCGCTAACGGTCAAGTCTTATTACCGGGGAACGACAACCCGACCCCCTGGCCATCGGTCGCTCGCACACCCGCCACGGCTTCGATCGATCTCCTCGCCAATGCCGTCACCGCCGGTCGCGCACGGGGCATTGAGGTTCATGCCTGGATGTTTGCCCTGAACTACGGCTACGCCTACGGTCAGCGTGACGATCGACAGGCCGCCCTCGCCCGCAATGGACGCGGCCAAACTACCCTTGATCGTGCCGTCTCTGATACCAACAGCACCGACGGTGTTTTTGTCGATCCCTACAGCCCGATCGCCCGTCAGGACTACCAACGTTTACTCGAAGCCGTCCTGGCTCGCGATCCCGTTGGGGTTGTCCTCGATTATGTGCGCTATCCCAAACTCAGTGGAGCCGACTCTGTCGCCGATGAAGTCCAAGATCTCTGGGTCTATGGCAGTGCCTCCCGCACCGCTCTCCTCGATCGCACCCAAACTGCCGCCGCGCGATCGCAACTCGAAACCTACCTCGATACAGGCCGCGCTCCAGCACTCCCCCCACCCGCCCCGACCAACACCACCAACCCCACATCCCTGCCCCGCCAGCAAACCGACACCCCGGCGGTTTCGCTCCAAACAGAACTGTGGAACCTGAGCATTGCCCACGCGGCTCAAGGCATCGTTGACTTTGTTAACCTCGCTGCAATCCCCATCCAAAATCAACGCCGTCCCGTCGGTGCTGCCTTTTTCCCCAAAGGTAACCTGGCGATCGGTAATGGTTTTGATTCACGCTTACAGCCCTGGGATAAATTTCCTGCCTCGATCGTCTGGCATCCCATGCTTTACGGTGGCTGTAACGATACAAGCTGCATCCTTGAAGACCTCGAGCGCGTTCGGCAGTTCGCTCCGTCCGGCGTGACGATCGTTCCAGCGCTAGCCGGAGCCTGGGGAGCCACCAGCCAAGGCCGCCATCCCCCGCTCGAAGATCAAATGCAGGCGATCGCACAAGTAGCCGCCGATCCGCGTGGCAATGTTAACGCCGTCAGTCATTTCGCGTTTGGTTGGCAATATCCCGAACTCGATCGAGAGCGTAAGTTTTGTCAGCTTTAGAGCATCACACATCCCCACTCGCAACCCCGATTCAATCAACCCTGAAGACACCCCAACGACCCCATGAGCAGCTTTCCCAAAGTCACCGTCATCGCCATTGGTAAAGTCAAAAAAGGCTGGGTACGCGAGGGGTTAGAGGTGTATCGTCAGCGTGTCCCAGAACTGGCGGTCATTGAACTCAAAGACAGCCATCCCGACAAAGAAGGGGAACAAATTTTGAGCAAGCTCAAGCCCCACGATCAGCTTATCGCTCTCACCGAAGACGGCAAGACCGTTGACTCGATCGCGTTTGCTCAGTGGATTGCTCAGGCCGAATCGAATCAGCTTGTGTTTGCGATCGGCAGTGCCGAAGGCATCAGCCCCGCCGTCAAACGAGCCGCCGATCACTGCCTGAGCCTTTCCCCTATGACCTTTCCCCACGAAATGGCTCGCCTGCTGTTATTTGAACAGCTCTACCGAGCTAAAAATATTCTGCAAGGCGGCAGCTATCACAAATAAACTCAAACGAAAGCTACCATGCCACACAGCATGATAGCCCGAGTTTTGGGTTATTCTCGCTCTCAAAACTCCCTCGGCTACGACGTAGGGAAATCACGCCGAGGTTACGCCCTAGGTTTGCCCACTCAGAACGACAGGCTGATTAGGGTTTACCGAATCCGATGCCTCATCGAAAACCGTCAAGTTTTCCGGTTGCTTGCACTGTAAGATGGCGACCGCAATATTTTGTGCGCCCTCTTGTTTCAGATCCTCAACATAACCCGTTTGTGCTGTCGTTGCTTCGGCTTCGGAACCAAAGGGGCCGAAGTAATAAACACATGCTGGGGTCTTGGTTGACACCTTGACCCACCAAGCACGGCCGAGAGCTTGTTTGATGTTGATAAACAACTCTTTCATGGTTGTCGCAAGCTTTCTAAAAAATGTTTTTTCGGAATGAATCCCATGCAAGTCGCACTGGCGATCAGGATAGACACACGATCAACCGGTATGCAAACAAGGCAATTTGGATCTACAAGCCACCTTATTATGAAGTAGCTTATGCGTATATGCTACTACAAGTTTTCAGAGGCGATATGTAACTTATCGAACCGCATTTGCCGACAAACTTCATAAACGACCATTCCCGTAGCAACAGATACATTTAGGCTGGGGGTTCGGCCATTAAGTGGGACGGAAATCAACATGTCACAATTTTTCTGAGTGAGCAGGTTGAGTCCATGACCTTCTGAGCCCAAAACCAAAACGGTAGGTGTGTCGAATTTGACCTCATTAACCTGACGATCTGCTTTTTCTGATAGGCCATAAATCCAGAAACCGGCTTCTTTCAGTGTTTCTAGACAGCGCGACAGGTTGACGACCCGTGCTACCGCGAGATTATCAAGTGCTCCTGCGGCGACTTTCATGACAGTGGAGGTGACGCCCGCGGCACGGCGCTGGGGAATCACGAGACCCTGGGCGCCCATTGCTTCAGCGGTACGGGCGATCGCGCCGAGATTATGTGGGTCTGTGATGCCGTCTGCGACCAGAATAATCGGACGCTCGCTGGCTTCCTTGGCTTTTAGGATCAGTTTATCGAGTTCTTCGTAGTCGTAGGGAGCGACTTGGGCGGCGACACCTTGGTGTGTTGCACCGTCGGTCATGCGATCAAGCCAGGTGTATGAAACTTCGTCGATCGTTGCGCCGTTGGCCTTGGCTTCGTTGAGCTTCTCGTGGAATTTATCGGTGTGACGCAGTTGCGAGACAACCCACACTTTATTGAGTGAACGTTCACTTTCGATCGCACTCAAGACCGTATGGCGACCGTAGATCAAATCGAGATCGCCGGAGGGATCGTTTCCGTCTGAGCCTTGCTCACTGTGAATCGGGCGTACTTCTACTTCAGCGGGTTCAAAGCGATCGCCAAATTGGCTGCCGTCTGGTTTGCCGTAGGGTTTACGATCGCGGTTATCGTAGCGATCTTGTTTGCCGTAGGGCTTGCGATCACGATTGCCGTAGGGTTTGCCGTCTGGTTTGCCGTAGGGTTTACGATCGCGGTTGTCGTAGCGATCGGGTTTGCCATAGGGCTTGCGATCATCGCGATCTCCACCTTGTCCGCCTTGCTGACCATAGGGTTTGCGGTCTGCCTGACCATAGGGCTTACGATCACGATCATCGTAGCGATCGCCACCCTGCT
>JAAUPN010000044.1 GCA_012033105.1 Coleofasciculaceae cyanobacterium RL_1_1 | reverse complement strand
CGATGATGACGAAGATCTTGGTGATGGCGGTCTCGAGGGTCTTGGTGGTCTTGATGATGACGAAGATCTCAGCGATGGCGATCTCGGCGGTCTGGGCGATCTCGGTGGTCTCGATGATGACGATGACATCGATGATGATGCCTTTGGTGCTTTGATGGCGGATGACGATGATGAAGACCCGGAAATTTCAGGTCTGCTATCGGATCTCGAATAGTTAATCGATCGTCGATCGGTTGAAGGGCATGGGAGATGATCGCACACGCCAAGCAGGCGATCGTCTACTCATCGCCCTCGTCACCCGAAGCTGTTAACCCATCTAGTACGCGACAACGCGATGTGGCCGTACATCGTGTTTCCCATCCAGATCGTCCCGTCTGAATTCGCTCGACCATCACGCACGCGATTTGCCTAGCAGATTTTCAAGAGGTTGCCCGCTCATGGGTAGAGCTTCCGCTCACTGAAGCTTAATTTGCGTGGGACTGGCTTGATCGACATACACACAATTCGACTGACACTATCTACACAGGAGAAACACGATGACTGTTGCCACCCAACCCGATGCACTGAACTTTGAGTGCGAAACCGGAAATTATCACACCTTCTGCCCGATTAGCTGCGTGGCGTGGCTGTATCAAAAGATTGAAGACAGCTTTTTCCTCGTAATCGGCACGAAAACCTGTGGTTATTTCCTGCAAAACGCGATGGGCGTGATGATTTTCGCCGAGCCGCGTTATGCGATGGCTGAGTTGGAAGAGGCCGATATTTCCGCCCAGCTCAATGATTATGAAGAGTTGAAGCGTCTGTGTAATCAGATTAAGAGCGATCGCAATCCCAGCGTGATCGTGTTCATCGGAACCTGCACCACCGAGATCGTCAAGATGGATCTCGAAGGGCTTGCACCCAAGCTCGAAGCCGAAATTAATATCCCGATCGTTGTCGCCCGCGCCAACGGCCTCGACTATGCCTTCACCCAAGGGGAAGACACCGTTCTTGCTGCCATGGCGCAACGCTGCCGACCCGCGATGAAGTTGCCGTGCTTCCGGCGATCGAACCCGCTGCCGAACCCAAAAAATCGGCCAATCTCCTCCAGCGTTTGACCAGCTTCGCCCAACCGAAAGAGACCGACGCGATCGTCTCATCTTCCACCTCGATCGAAGACGAGACCCCCTACATCGACCATCCGCCGCTCGTCCTTTTCGGCTCGGTTCCCGATCCCGTTGTGACTCAGCTTGATCTTGAACTGAAAAAGCAAGGGATTAAAGTTGAAGGCTGGCTACCGACGAAAAAGCTATACCGAATTGCCCCCGATCGACGAAGGTGACTATGTTTGCGGCGTTAACCCCTTCCTGAGCCGCACCGCCACCACCCTCATGCGCCGTCGCAAAGCCAAACTGATCGGCGCACCGTTCCCGATCGGACCCGACGGAACCCGCGCCTGGGTCGAGAAAATCTGTTCGGTGTTCGGCGTCGAACCGAAAGGACTCGAAGAGCGCGAGCGTCAGGTTTGGGAAAACCTCGAAGATTACGTCTCGCTGTTGCGCGGCAAGTCGGTCTTCTTCATGGGTGATAATCTGCTGGAAATCTCCCTTGCTCGTTTCTTCATTCGTTGCGGAATGCGCGTTGATGAAATCGGCATCCCCTATATGGACAAGCGCTACCAACGCGCCGAACTCGATCTCCTCGAAAAAACCTGCCGTGAGATGAACTCACCGCTCCCGACGATCGTTGAGAAACCCGACAACTACAACCAAATCCAACGCATTAACACCCTAAACCCCGACCTCGTGATCACAGGCATGGCACACGCCAATCCCCTAGAAGCACGGGGAATCACAACCAAATGGTCTGTTGAGTTCACCTTCGCACAGATTCACGGCTTCGCAAACGCTCGCGATGTCCTCGAATTGGCCACCCGTCCCCTACGCCGCAATCAAAGTCTCGATAAACTGGGTTGGGATAAACTGGTTCGCGAAGATGCCAAGGTCTAGGTTTCCTTCAGGCCGCTAAATCTCAAATCTCTATGACGATTCGAGGACAACGTTTTGCGTTTTAGCCACGACAACTCGGTAGAATAATCACATACCAGGTAAAAGTAACGTTCTCTGGATTAGGTGGTCGTCGCCTCGTGACATTTACAGCATCCTAGTTTTCTTGTTCCGATTCCCCTCTCCCATTTTTTTGGAGGGGGGAATCGGCCTAACCGAAGATTATCGTTGGCCATCGGCAAACCCCCAGACCTTCATGGAGTTTGTGAGTTAGGAATGGAAAAATTTTGTTGATTTCAGCTCTAACGGCACGATCGCACGTCACACGCTTATCATTCATCGTCGGCCGCAACTGCATTTATGACTATGACGGAACCTATCACTCCAAAAAATGCCTCCGATTCTGGTCGGCAAAAAGTGCAACTCTCTGTACAGCTTGATCCTGAACTCGTAGAACGCATGAGTCACTTGACCAGCAACCCTAGCAAGCTCGTCGAAGCGGCGTTGCGCCAATGGTTGCGTGGTGAATCCAATCGGGATGATGAATTGAGCCGTCGTTTGCCTCGTAATCCTCCTGTTCCTCCGCGTGGTGAATGGAATGATTAATCAGAGTGGATCGATCGGGTGTGCCGAATCTGCCGATCGATTGACCGATCGATTGAGACAGTCCCTATATCTGGCTCATATATCTAGATTACGGACATGCGAGCCAACCTCCCCGGCTAATTTTGATCTGATCGTTGTTTGATGATCTCGGTGCATGATGTCAATCGCGAACTTCAAGCTCAGTATCTATACGTAGATCAAAAAGTTCGGTTATGCTGAAGCTAATAACAAGCAGTGCGGGTGCTTATCGCCCAGGTTTTGGGTTTCCTAAGATATCTTCACTGTCGTTATGTTCTCGTTAGCGCTGTGAGTTAAGACACTCTCAGTCCGACCGTTTCTCCGCCTTTTGATAAACTCTTCGGCTGAATTTCACGTGTCCGAATCTTCACGCTTGTGTGGCGCCACTTCCTCTGAAGCTGCTCCTCTTGCAATACT
The DNA here is from genome assembly GCA_012033105.1 of Coleofasciculaceae cyanobacterium RL_1_1. Lineage (GTDB taxonomy): Bacteria > Cyanobacteriota > Cyanobacteriia > Cyanobacteriales > Geitlerinemataceae > RDYZ01. Next base: position 19,033 of record JAAUPN010000044.1, on the reverse strand, counting down.
CGGAGCTGACCTTGCTTTCTTGCAAAATCGTCGAGGTCAGTATGTTGCTTTTTTCTGGAAACAAGCGGCAGCCTACAACATCTTAGATACGTCAGTCGCGACGGTCTCACAGTGGTTTCAGCCCTGTGATCCGCGAGCGTACCAGCAGCTCCTGAAGGCGGTCTTTAATGAAGGGTTTCCCCAGCGTCGTGTGGTGGCGTTCACCTGTCAGCACTATGTCGTGTCGTTTGATTTGACCCTGACGCCGATTACGGATGCCAGTACGTCCACGGAGCAAATTCTGGTGCTAGGGCGTCTTTTGCCATGCACCGGCAAGCCCGAGATGAACGCAAGTCATTCACGGACGATCGGCGGCTATGCGGTCAGTGGCACGATCGCTAATCTAGGTGATAATAGCAATCTTTTGTCGCGGGTCTCCTTTCCTCGCTTTCTGACCCACATTGCCCGCAAAATCCGTCAAACGCTCGATTTTGATACTGTTTGGACTCAAGCCGCAGATGGCCTGAATGATGCTTTTGATATCTCGGCTTGTCATATTTTCACGCTGTCCTCGGATCTCAAAACCTTGCATTGCGTTGCCTCCCACGGTGAGGCTGATCCTGAGTTGTGTGTCGAGCATCTCGACCTCAGCACTCAGAGAGAATTTGCTCATGCTATCTTGCACCTGACGCCGACCATCTCGACGCTACCCGAAAAGTCACGATCGCGGTTTACGATCGCCACATCTCACCAGGGCATCGCCAATGGTTTGATCGTGCTTGACCGCCCAACCCGTATCCCCCATCGATCTTCATCCGCCCCCTCGACTTCGCCCCCTCGCTCAGAAGACCAATCCGAAACCATTTGGTATCCGATCGAGATCGAGATCATCGAAGAGATTGCCAATCAAATCGGAACGGCAGCGGCTCATGCAACGCTCTATCGAGAATTGGAAGCTGCTCGCATTCAGGCGGAAGAACTATCCCGTCTCAAAAGTGAGTTTCTCGCCAATACATCCCACGAATTGCGGACTCCCCTCAACGGCATGATGGGTTTCCTCAAGCTGATTTTGGATGGCATGACCGATGATCCCGAGGAACAAACTGAGTTTATTGAAGAAGCCTATCGATCGGCCGTCCACCTGCTCAATATCATCAACGATATTCTGGATGTGGCCAAAATTGAATCCGGGAAAATGGAACTTGATTTTGAACCCGTCAACTTAGAAGAACTGCTGATTCATCTGCGTGACTTTACCCAATCGCAAATCCAAACCAAGCGTCTTTCGTTTGAAATTAAGCTACCGCGCACAGATGACAAAATCTTGCTCTACGGCAACTATCAGCGTTTGCTCCAGGTGTTATTAAATCTTGTGGGTAATGCGATTAAATTTACCCATCAGGGTGGCATCACCATCTCGTGCGAAATTTTGCGACGTCAAGTGGTTGTTGGCGATCAGGTGCTCCCCGGCATGGTCAAAATCCAGGTAGCCGACACCGGCATTGGTATTTCACTCGATAAGCAAGATCGCCTCTTCAAATCCTTTAGCCAAGTGGATGGTTCGCGGACGCGGACGTATGGCGGGACAGGGCTGGGTCTTGTCATTTCACAAAAGTTGATTGAGACGATGGGGGGAGATGTTAACTTCTTTAGCCTGGGAGAAGGACTCGGTTCGACGGTCACGTTTACAGCGCCGCTTTACCAAGAGCCGGTGTTTATTTCTCCAGCCGCTAGTGTTGCGGATTTGCTCGATCCCAGTGATAGCGGTGATGATACGGATCTGCCTTTCCATAGTGCTGATGATGTGTCGATCGATCTAGACGTTGAGGTTGATGATGAGAATCCAGATGTGTCGGAGATTAGCTTAGAAAGTAACCTAGATCGTGAGACTCTCGCGCTGGCGGCTGAACTGAACTTAACGGAAGATGGCGATCTGGATTTTTCCATCATTGACTCAGATCTTGAGGATTTTGACCTGTAGCGGAGATTCATTTCGCTCAGGGTGAGAGAATATTGTTGACATTTTTCTCGAATCGTTCAGAACAGACAAACCTGACTGTGAGACGATGGTTATGTGTAAGTATGGGTCTAATGAAGCCCTGCCTGTTGTGTGGATTGAAGGTTAATATTTCTCCGCAATTGTTTGAGTTTGTTACGGCCTAATCCTCCAAATCAAAAAATTGGCTAGATAGAACTTGCTTTGCAGGTATTTAAGCACATTTGCTTAGTTCCCTCATGATTTCTGCTCCTGTTTCACCCCACATTTGTCGTGTGGCGAGTCTTGTGAACTGCGCTTTTCCGTGGCTTTATCCACTAGCTTCTGCGTTGATCCTGATAACGCTAGAAACGCCTGCGATCGCCCAGATTATCCCCGATCACACATTACCTGAAGCCACAATCCTCACCACCAGCGGAGACACGCTCGCGATTTCCGGCGGTACGGTGTCCGGTTCCAATCTCTTTCACAGCTTTGAGGCGTTTTCACTTCCGGCTAATATCACCGCGCGTTTTGATTTCCCCGCCAATCTAACCCCGAATCCAATATCCTTCATCATCAATCGCATCACCGGCAGTGAACTATCACAAATTGATGGAATTCTCAGCACTAGCGCCCCGATCGGCCTGATTTTAATCAACCCCAACGGTATTTCCTTCGGTCGTACAGCCCAGCTCGACTTCGACGGCTCCTTTGTCGCAAGCACAGCCGATCGTCTGCTCTTTGAAGATGGTAGCGGCTTTGCGATCGATGATCCTTCGCCAATTTTGACGGTCAGTGTGCCGAGTGGTGCGCAATTTAACGGGGGTAACGGCGCGATTCGCCTGAGCGGGACGGGGGCGGTTGCCGAAGAAAATGAGACGTTTACCACGATCGGGGTCACGGGCGACGGCCTCGAAGTGAGTCAGGGACGATTGGTTTCACTCTTGGCGTCAGAGGTATTCCTCGATGGAGCTTTACTCGCAGCTCCGCAAGGCTCTGTGCTGGTCGCGGGTGTGGAGCGTGGCACAATTCTGCGTCGCCCTGATGGCCAATTTGACACCAGCGCTATCGAAGTGGCTGGCAAGGTTCGCTTTGACAATTCCAGTGCGATTAACACGGCTGACCCCGCAGGCAGTGGATCGATCGATGTAGTGGGACGCAATCTCTTATTTCTCAATGGTTCGACCCTCTTCACGCGCGTGATCGATCGCGGCTCTGGCCAAGGCATCACGCTCAATGCAACAGAAACCATTTCCTTTAGTGGCCGAGATCCCGCCACCAACTCCAATAGCAGCATCATTTCAGGCAGTCTCAGTGATGGTGATGGCAGTGATATCACGATCTCGGCGGCGCGTGTCCTTTTGCAAGATGGCGGCATTATTTCGGCGGGAACGGGCGGCGGCGCAGGAGATGCGGGGGATGTGACGATTATTGCGTCGGAGTCGGTGGAAGCGATCGGTGTCGGACCGGCGTTACCGTCGGCGATTCTGGCGGTGGTGGGAAATAATGCAACTGGGGACGGCGGAGAAGTGACGATCGAAGCGCCGCGCGTACGTTTGAGCGATGGGGCGCTGATTTCCGTGGGGGTCATCGATCGCAGTCAAGGTGGCAATGTCACAGTACGGGCGGACGAGATTGAGCTTCGTGGGACAGGTGTTACACCGATCCAAACGTGGACGAGTGGCATTGGTGCATCGGTTCGGAGTGATAATAACCCCGGTTCGCAGGTGTCGGAACCAAGTGGATCGGGGGGAAGCGTGACGCTGATTGCGGATCGCATCCGTCTGGATGAGGGTGCAGAACTCACGGCGCGATCGGACTTTAATGCCGGGGGGGGAGCCGGTAATGTCAACGTGACAGCCAATCGTTTAATTCTCGACAATGGCAGCACGATTTCGACGGCAGCATCCTCGGGCGCTCGCGGGAATGTCTTACTCGATGTCGGTGATTTGCGGGTACTCAATGGCAGCATGATCGAGTCGAGTGCCACGGGATCGGCGATCGGCGGTAGCATCGCGATCGAGGCGGACACCCTTGCCCTGCTCGACAGGGCCACCATCCGCGCCGATGCTGAACAAAACTTTGCGGGACGTGTGACCGTGCAAGCTGATGGTCTTTTTCTTGATGACACCAGCGTGATTTCAGCCACCTCCGCTTTGGGGGCAGAATTTAACGGTGTCGTCCAGCTCACGACGCCGGAGGTGGATTCCCAGAGTGCCGTCATTCGCCTCAACTCTGACTTCGCCCCCCCAACGGCAACCGCTGTAGACCACTGCAATGCTGATGATCGCGGCGCACTCTACATCACCGGTGCAAGCGGCTTGCCGGAACGACCGGGCGAGGATATTGTCATGCGTCCGTCGGGCTGGATGCCGCCCACCGATCGCATCTACACTCAGATTCCATTATCTGAAGCCGTTGAGCGATCCGACACGGTACAGCTTGATGTTGCTCCTGACGGTACGGTTCGTGAGGCGATCGCATGGCAACGGGTTGCCGATCAAATTGCCTTGGTGGGCGAGCAATCATTAGAATTAACTCCCGATGGGTGTGCGTCGATGGCAGTTCGGGCGCTGAATTAGTCTGGAACGTCACAGTGCTGCCCTGACCGACGCGAAACTGGATCGTTGACGCCAGTTAGATTAAAGCATCTGGACAAAAGAACCGGTGCTGCCGATCAACCCCACAGGCACACACCATCATCGATATCCCCCTCCATTGCCTTGACCTCACCCACCATGCTCCTGGACGCCTCCGCCCTATCCACTCTTGCTACTAACCCCACAGGAGTCATGCTCTACGATCGCAGCCACTGGGGGCGAATTCAGCTCACCGGCGAGGATCGCGTCCGTTTTCTGCACAATCAAAGTAGCAACAATCTCCAAGCTCGCAAATCGGGCGAATGCTGCGATACCACCTTCATTACCAGTACCGCCCGCACGATCGACCTCGCCACCGCCATCTTGGCCGATCGCGAGCTGATCGCGATCGTCGCGCCAGAACGTCGCGCAGACTTGTTACCGCTCCTCGATCGCTACATTTTCCCGATGGATCGCGTCACACTGGCCGACATCACCGACGACACACTTTGCTTTAGCGCGATCGGAGCGGGATGTATGGCGCTATGTGATCGTCTCGGGCTAGCATTTCCTGCCGCCGGAACTCATCACCTCGCGGAACTAACGATCGCCGAACAAACCATTGCGATTCGCCTCATCGGTTCGAGCAGCCTCTCCTCGCCTGGATTTACCATCCTCACGAATGCTGCCAATCATGACCTTCTCTGGTCGCACCTGATCGCCGCCGGAGCCACACCGATCAATACAACCGCCTGGGAAACCCTACGCATTCTCGACGGTCGCCCCTACCCCGATCGCGAACTCACCCTCGACTACAATCCTCTCGAAGCCGCCCTCTGGCATACCGTCTCATTCGACAAAGGCTGCTACATCGGTCAAGAGACGATCGCCCGTCTTAATACCTACAAAGGCGTCAAGCAACAACTATGGGGCTTGCAAAGCGACACCGTTTTCGAGGCTGGGGCAGCGCTCATGCTAGATGATGCCAAAGTCGGGGTCGTCACCAGTGCGATCGCGACTGCCTCCGGCACGATCGGACTGGGCTATATCCGCACAAAGGCCGGTGGAGCTGGATTAACCTTAATGGTCGGTGACGCGACGGTGCATTCGATCGACATTCCCCACGCCACTCGCGGTTATCTCGCAGAAGCCACGGTATAACCGTAATCACCCAATTTTTACCGCATAAGCAAACGCCCTGCTGACCAATTTTATCGGTCAGCAGGGCGTTTGCCTCAGGTTGTCAAACTCTCTCGGCGGACGGCAACACGGTGGACTACAGCGCGTTTAGTCTGCCGCTACAGCCTCGGTGTCCTCCTCAACAACATCCGGCAGCGCTTCCTCGCCCACCGGTGGCACGATCGCCACCTCCGCGATCGCATCATCCTTATCTAGACGCTGCACCCGCACCCCCGTCGCCGATCGCGACTGCTGAGAAATGGCCGACACCGACTGACGAATCACGATCCCGCGACTGGTCACCAACATCAGTTCATCCTCTTCCTTGACCACACACAGCGCCGCCAATTTATCCCCCTTCTGGCGACCCTTAAACTTCGTGGCGATCGTGCCCTTACCCGCACGGTTTTGTAAGCGAAACTGACTAACCGGTACACGCTTGCCGTAGCCCGAAGTTGTAATCGTCAACACCCAAGGCCCTTGACTTTCTACAACCACATCTGTCACCACCTCCGCATCGAGTTCGGGCTGATTTTCCTCAGTTACGCCAGCATTGACCAGCGTTTCATGGGAAATAATATCCATCCCCACTAGACAGTCATTCGCCGGTAAATTCATCGACTTCACGCCACGGGTTGCCCGCCCAAGCGGTCGCAACTGCTTGTGACTAGCCTGGAAATGGATCGCCATTCCCGACCCGGAACCGACGATAATACTATCGTCTTCATGGGCTAAACGCACCCAGCGCAGTTGGTCGCCCTCTTCGAGGGCGATCGCCTTCAGACCATTCGATCGGATGTTACTAAACGCTGACAACGCCGTCTTTTTAATAAACCCTTTTTGCGTCAACATCACCAAGTACTCTGTGTCCGTAAACGCCGTTACAGACAGCACTGACGTGATTTTTTCATCGCGGGGAATCGGCAACATTTGCACGATCGGAATACCGCGAGCGGTACGCGATGAAGCCGGAATTTGATACGCCTTGAGGGAGTAAACCACACCGCGATCGCTAAAGAATAAAACATCATCATGATCACAGCAGGTGAGGAAATGCTCAATCCCATCATCCTCCTTCATCTTCGTTCCCGCTTTCCCCCGCGTCGCCCGATTTTGCGCCTCAAACGTTGTCCACCGGCATCCGCTTGATATAGCCCTGCTCCGTCACCAAAATCATCGCCTGCTCATTGGCGATCAGATCCATTTCATCCAGTGATCCGAGATCTTTTAAAATTTCGGTGCGGCGTGGAGTTGCGTGCTTCGCTTTAATGTCGAGGAGTTCCTCTTCAATGATGCTTAAAACCCGTTCTCGTCGCGCCAAAATGTCATTTAGATCCGTGATTTTGGCGATCAGTTCATCATGCTCCTGTTCGATCTTTCCAGCTTCCAAAGCCGTTAGACGACGTAACTGCATTTGCAGAATGGCATCGGCTTGATCAGGCTCTAGATTGTAAGACTCAACCAGTTCATGTTTGGCTGCTGCGCTATCAGGAGAATGACGAATGAGCGCAATGACCGCATCAAGATTTTCGAGAGCAATCAGTAATCCCTGTAGAAGCCGATCGCGCTCTTCAGCTTTGCGTTTTTCGTATTCTGTGCGACGGCGGATCGTCTCCGTCCGGAAATTGAGAAATGTTTCTAAGTAGTTCGAGAGCGAGAGCAATTGCGGTTCGCTTTCAATCAGCGCTAGGATGTTCGCACCGAAATTATTTTGAATCGGAGTTTGCTTATATAAATTGTTTAAAACAACCCGAGGATAAGCATCCCGTTTCAGCTCGATCACAATTCGCATTCCGTCCCGATCGCTTTCGTCGCGAATATCCGAAATGCCCTCGATTTTCTTATCATTAACCAAGTCGGCAATCTTCTCGATTAGCGCCGCTTTATTGGTTTGATAGGGCAACTCGGTGACGATGATTGCCTCGCGATCGGGAGCGCCGCGCCGTTCGATCGTCTCGATTTCCGCCACGCCGCGCATCGTGATCGATCCCCGCCCGGTGGTGTAGGCGTCACGAATGCCCGCCCGTCCCAGGATCTGCCCACCCGTCGGGAAATCTGGCCCCGGAATATGCTGCATCAACTCGATGTCAGTTAGTTCGGGGTTATGAATCTTGGCGATCGTGCCGTCGATCAGTTCACCGAGGTTATGGGGCGGAATATTGGTCGCCATCCCGACCGCGATCCCCGATGAACCGTTGAGGAACAGTTGAGGAATTCGTGCCGGAAGCACGATCGGCTCTTGCTGCGAACCATCGAAGTTATCGGCATAATCCACCGTATCCGAGTCAATATCCTGCAACAGCGCCGCATTACTCAGCGCCTGCAAACGACACTCGGTATACCGCATCGCAGCAGCGGGATCATTATCGACCGATCCGAAGTTACCGTGACCATCGATCAGCGGCGATCGCATCGAGAAATCCTGCGCCATCCGCACCAGCGCATCATAGACCGCCGTATCGCCGTGGGGTGATACTTCCCGAGTACTTCCCCCACCACACGGGCGCATTTCCGAAATGGCCGATCGGCCATCAGACCCAGTTCGTACATCGCATACAGAATCCGCCGGTGAACCGGTTTGAGACCATCGCGGGCGTCGGGCAGCGCTCGCCCAACGATCACACTCATGGCATACTCCAGATACGATCGCGACATCTCGCCCCGTAGGTCAGTGGGTACGATCCGCTCTTCGGAAATGGTCATACGAGAAAGCTCTCCATAACACGTAAAAATCGGCTTTTGTTTGACGGTCTTTCTCCTTAGAAAAACCGCAAAAGAGCCGACAAACTCAAGCCCTAAGGAAACAAAAACACAGCCCGTTAAAGGTGCTGTTCCTCTTGATTAAACAAGGCTTTGGATTTAATTGTTTTTGGTTCCTAATTTTACCATGTCATGGAACACAATTTGAGTCGCTAAACTATGATGAGAGCGGCATTCCAATCAACCGAGTAAGTCGGGGATCACCATGTTTTTTCCGATAGTTTACTCTGAGCGTTTTCTAGATCATCAAACGGGAGGAATGCATCCGGAGCGAGCTTCGCGATTAACGGCGACGATGCAAGCGTTGAAAACGGTGGCATGGGCGGATCAACTGGAGTGGCGATCGCCGCGTCCGGTAACTGACGATCGCACAATGGCGGCGATCTCGCGTATTCATACGCTGGAATACTGCGATCAGATTGCAGGGATCGCGGAGCGTGGGGGCGGAATGTTGGATGGAGACACGCCCTTATCGACCGCAAGCTATGATGTGGCGCGATTGGCGGTCAGTGCTTGTTTAGACGGGATTGATCTAATTTGCGATCGCAAGTCACCCGCGTTTGCTTTGGTTCGTCCTCCCGGCCATCACGCAAAACCTTCGCAGGGTATGGGTTTTTGCCTGTTGTCAAATGTGGCGATCGCGGCTCAGTATGCCTTGGATTCAAACCAAGCGCAGCGAGTGGCGATTCTGGATTGGGATGTGCATCACGGCAACGGAACCCAGGCGGCGATCGATGATAATCCGGCGATCGCCTTTTGTCGCTGCATCAGTTTCCCTATTATCCGGGGACGGGACGCGCCGATGATCGAGGATCGATCAGCAATAGTCTCAATATTCCAATGCCGATGGGAGCGACGATCGAGCACTATCGCACGGAATTTGCAACGAAAGTGCGACCCTTTTTTGCAGAATTCCAGCCGGATTTACTGATTGTCAGTGCGGGCTACGACGCGAACCGAGACGATATGTTAGCGGGGATCGAGTTATTGCCGGAGGATTTTGGAGAGTTAACGCAGTTTTGTTTGGAGCTAACGTCTAAGATTTTGTTTGTGTTGGAAGGTGGGTATAATTTGCCGTCGTTGGCGGAGTCGGTGGTGGAGACGATCAGGGCTTGCTTGCAGCATTAACTGATTAATCCATACGCTTGGTTCACCCGTGATTATTAGGATCACCAGCCGGTATCTAAGCAAAACAGACTGGCGATCTCAGGGTACTAAAAGAAATAAAAATGTATTCGCAGACTCTGAGAAATCGCACTTTTTCAAAAAGTTCAATTTCTGACTAGGGCGATTATTTCTGAGCAACACTCTTAGGGAGAGATTGTTTGCCAATCACTGGCTGTGATAAAGCGTGAAATATGCCCAACATTTGTCGTCGCAATAATAACATTAGGGAACGTCAAGCTTAAAGCCTGGGCACATAAAATGACATCACCATCAAGTGCCTCCGGGTGAGCTGTCGGTTTTCCCTGTTGGCGCGTTTCAGCCCACAATTGAGCCGCTTTTCTCATCATTGCCGTCGAAATGGGCTGATACTTTAACAAACCTCCAGGAGATTGAGCCGCTGTTACCAAATCATCTAGCTTTTTTAGTCCTTTGAATTTATTGGCTCGAATTAGCTCTCTCCGCAGTTCGTAATCTACTATTTCTGGAATGATTACCCTATTTTTAGCCTTGATGTGCGCCTGAAGCCAAACATTACAATCCTTAGCCGTCGGACTATTTGGATTCGTTAAGAGACCTAGGATGCCCGTATCCAAAACAATGGTTTTGTTACTCACCAAGTTCTCCCTTGCTTCGTTTCAGGAAAAAGTGAGCGTTCAGAGAAACGATTGTTACTTAGGGACTGTAATAAATCCTCCGTCGCTGATGGTTCATTGTCATCATCTTGATCGTCAATCCAAGATTCAAGTAAGGCAATGATTCCACTTTGCTCATCGCTGAACTTATTTGTGTCCACATCACACGTCTGATCCTGGAAATTTTTTGTATTTTCTGGGCTAGACTCTCCTTCACTTTCTTCCCAAGACTGCAAAAGTGACAGTATTTGTGCCTCGGACTCTTGCTCGTCAGTGTTTTGTTCTGTACTGCGATCGCCAACCAAAGCCCACAACAGTTGAATGACCATTTGTTGTACATCTGAATTACGTTTATGAGCTTCAGACTCTAAATAGTCAGCCAGTGATTGCGGTAAGTCTAAAGCGATTTTCATAAGCTAATCAGTGATGAAACCTTGTAGCAGTTGTGACACTCTTGCCGATTACGCTAGACCAGTCAGCAGGGTGGGCAATGCCCACCACTACAAAACGACACCGCACAAGCAATGATCTACATTCCCAGATGCTTCGCCACGGTTTGCACATCCTTATCGCCACGTCCCGAGCAGTTGATCACCACCGTCGTACCGTCCGCCAACTGCGGGCAAAGCGTGTCGAGATAGGCGATCGCGTGGGACGTTTCCAGCGCCGGAATGATGCCCTCCAACTGCGATAAACGCTGAAATGCTTCTAGCGCCTCTGCATCCGTAATGCTGTAATATTCTGCCCGCTGCGTATCCTTCAGATAGCTATGCTCAGGGCCGACACCGGGATAGTCCAGACCCGCACTGATCGAATGGGCCTCGACGACTTGACCATCATCGTCTTGCAGCAAAATAGCTCATCGCGCCGTGCAACACACCAACCTGACCCAGCGTCAGCGTCGCCGCGTGATGGCTGGTCGTGACGCCCTCGCCCGCTGCTTCCACACCGATCATCCGTACCGACTCATCGCGCACAAACTCGTGAAAGAGCCCCATTGCATTCGAGCCGCCGCCCACGCAGGCGAGCAACACATCCGGCAAGCCGCCCCATTTCTCAAGGCACTGCTGACGGGTTTCGCGACCGATGACCGCATGAAAATCGCGCACCATCATCGGGTAGGGGTGGGGGCCAGCGACGGAACCAAGGATGTAGTGGGTGGTTTCGACGTTGGTGACCCAGTCGCGGATCGCTTCGGAGGTGGCGTCCTTGAGCGTGCCGGTTCCGGCGGTGACGGGTTGCACCGTGGCGCCGAGAAGTTGCATCCGGATGACGTTCAGGGCTTGGCGTTCCATGTCGCATTCGCCCATGTAGACGATGCATTCGAGGCCAAAGCGGGCGCAGGCGGTGGCGGTGGCAACGCCGTGCTGTCCGGCTCCGGTTTCGGCGATGATCCGTTTTTTGCCCATGCGTTTAGCGAGCAGGGCTTGGGCGATCGCGTTGTTGATCTTGTGAGCGCCGGTGTGGTTGAGGTCTTCGCGCTTGAGGTAGATTTTGGGGCCTTTACCGTCGGCGTCGGCGTAGTATTCGGTTAAACGCTCGGCAAAATAGAGTGGGGAGGGGCGACCGACATAATCGCGCAGCAGTTCATCCAGCTCGGCGTTAAAGTCGGGATCGTTTTTGTATGTCTGAAAAGCCGTTTCCAGTTCACTGAGGGCAGGCATCAGCGTCTCGGGGACGTACTTGCCGCCAAATTGGCCAAAGCGCCCAAAGGTGTCGGGAACGTTGGGGTTGTAGGTCGGGGCGTTGGTTTGAGCGGATTGTAGAGGGGTGACTGTCACGGCTTCCAGGCTGGGATAAGGCAAAAGATGTGGGGAATATTATAACGCCAGGGCGCAGTACGGGGGTGTGAAGGCGATGGAGTGCAGTTGGCGCAGATAACGCTTTACTGAGTGGTGAACCTGGCCTCAACTCGGCTCGGTATGATGGTCGTATCACCCCGATCGCCGGTCTGCTTTGCGAATGTCCGTCGATCGCCCTGCGACGATCGGGTTCACTACCGCCTGTGGGATGAGGACTACGATGACTGATGCTGCCGCAATTTGGACGAATGCTCAATCGACCCGCGCTTCCCTAGAAGCGGCGATCGATGAAGTGGTCGAACGGGTGAACGCAAAACTGGAGGGTCGATCGGCCACGTTTGGGCTGGTGTTTGTCTCGATGGCGTTTGCGAGCGAGTTTTCGCGGGTATTGCCGCTGCTCCAGGACAAGATTACGCTGCCGGTGCTGATTGGTTGTGGGAGTAATGGCGTCATCGGCTCAGACCCAACGGGAATGACGCGCGAGCTAGAGGATGGTCCTGCGGTCAGTCTGACGGTTGCGAGTTTGCCGGGAGTACAGGCCCAAGCCTTTCAACTCGCGGGCGATCGCCTGCCAGATCTGGATGGTTCCCCGGATGACTGGATTAAATTTGTCGGCCTTGACCCTGCCGATCGTCCGCAAATTGTTGTCCTGATCGATCCCTTTGCGCCGAATATTGTCGATTTGCTTCAGGGGTTAGATTATGCCTATCCAGGTATGCCGAAGGTGGGCGGGATCGCGAGTGGCATTCGTCCCGGCCAAGATAATGCGGGCTTATTTCTCGGTACTGCCGATCGCGATGGGGCGGTGTCTGAACTGGTCAAAGGTGGCGCGATCGGGTTGGCGCTGATCGGCAACATTGAGCTAGAGACGATCGTGGCGCAGGGCTGTCGTCCGATCGGCCCGCCGTTTCGGGTGGCGGACGGTCAGCGCAACATTATCTTGCAAGTCGAGCCGTGTAGCGACGAGTATGACCGCGATCAAGAGGCCATCACCTCGCCGCTGGAAGCGCTGCAAAACTTGCTCGAAACTCTACCCGACGCCGATCGCACGCTGGCCAAATATGAGCTGTTTATCGGTCTGGTGCGCGATGAGTTTAAGCTCACGCTCAGTAGTGGCGATTTTCTGATTCGGAATCTGATGGGGGTTGATCCGCGATCGGGAGCGGTGGCGATCGCCGATCGGGTGCGACCGGGTCAGCGGGTACAGTTTCATCTTCGGGATGCGAAAGCCTCTGCCGAAGATCTCGAAGCCTTACTCGAAGGCGATCAGCGCGATCGGTTTGGCCAAGGACAGCCGATCGGGGCGTTCCTCTTTGCCTGTTTAGGACGGGGGCGGGGGCTATACGACCTGCCCGACTTTGATACGCGTCTGTTTCATCAGTACTATCCCCATACACCCCTAGGCGGTTGCTTTTGTAATGGCGAAATCGGTCCCGTCGCTGGTAGCACATTTCTACATGGCTATACGTCGGTCTTCGGGTTATGTCGCATTAATCCGATGACCGAAGAGCCAGTTCAGAGTTAGAGAACGTTACGGTCGCTACGGCAAGTCATCCAGCAGCGATCGCGTTCGCTGCGCCCAGTCAGTTTGACCGCGATCGCGATACAGCCGTTCGGCATAGGTCAGCACCTCACGAGCCTCCTCGGGTTTCCCCTGGCTTAGAAATACCAAGCCCGCACCATAGTAAGCATTGGCGTAATTGGGGGCGAGATCGCGAGCGATCCGAAACTGCGCGAGGGCATCCTCAAGATCGCCGTTACCGAGATAGACGATGCCGAGCTGGTAGTGAGCTTCGAGGTAGGCCGGGTTATGATCGATGGCTCGCTCGAAAGCTGTTTTGGCACGGCGGCTGTTACCCTGTTGTAGGTAAATCGAACCAAGGTAGTAGGACGGCTCGGGCGCGATCGGGCTGTAGCGTTGGGCGCTGCGAAAGGCATCGATCGCAGGTTCCCAATCCTCTTGCTGGTAGTAGACTAGGCCGAGATTGTAATGCGCTAAACCCAGTTGTGGGTCGAGTTGCAGCGCATAGTCCAGGTACAATTTGGCTTGATCGAGATTGCGACCTTCGAGTACGACCGCACCAAGATTGGCATAGGCCAGAGCAAAGTTCGGATCAGCTTGCACTGCCCGATAAAACGAATCGGCGGCGGGTTGGAGTTCGCCGGATTGTCGCAGGGCGAGACCCAAGTTATAGTGCGCGGGGGCGAAGCTCGGTGAGAGATCGACGGCAGTTTGAAATGCGGCGATCGCCGTTTCTAGTGCGCCCGATCGAATCGCCTCCAGTCCACGTTCAAGTTCGCGAGCAGCGGCGATCGAGGTGGTCGTCACTTGCGCCAAGATCGGTCTGGCGATCGGCGGGCTAGTCGTAGGCGTAATGGATAACGTGGAGGCAATGACAGTTGAGTCCATCGCCATCACAGATTCATGCGGTGGTGAGCGTCCGTCATCTACCGTGCGGGCAGCCTCAGCTCTCGTCGCCAGCAGCACCTGTCCCCAAATCCCGATCAGCATTAAAGCGTTCAGCGATCGACGTACAGACTCACTCACCACAAACGCAGTCATAACAGCACCGATAAAACCGCCAAACCCAAGCTTACAAGCTCAGATCATTAGGAAGCGATCGCCGTAAAACTCAGCGCAAACAGCGTCACCGTAGCTGCACTTCCCACACCAAACATTAAAGACCGAAGCGGCGGAACATTCAAAATGTAAAACAGCGAAAACAGCAGGCGAGCAATCACAAATGCGATCGCAGCATAGGCGGCATAGGGTGATGTCACAGACGTCACGTAGGCCATCAATGCCGCCGCCGCAAAAGGCATAAACGTCTCAAACGAGTTCTGGTGCGCCCAGGTCGCACGCTGGGCATAGGGCGGTAGTCGATCGAACATGGCTCGGGGCGCAGCCAGATCAAAATCGGAGACGAACCGACCGTAGGCGACGAGGAGATACGGAACATAGATCGCGAAGGCCGCCGCCGCGATCGCATACAGCAAAATGTTAGGTGTACTTAAAGACATGGAAAGCCGTAGATCATTGCTGGACTAAGTATGACAGAGCCATCATACGGCGATCGTCGGGTCAACGCTGCAAGGATGAATCTTCGAGGGATCATCGATGGTCGCGCAACTCAGGCCATAGCCTAGGTCATATCAAGAAATGACATATCCGCCGATCCAAAATTGGTGCTTAAAGCCACCTGTAAATTTTCGAGCGACTTAACCAGCCACTGTACAGCCTCGCGTGTTGACTGATCATAATGGTCGAACAAAATCGCGAACCGCTTTTCCATATGAGGCTTAACCTTACGGCAAATCAGCAGAATTTTTAGCAAAATAGCCATCACTGCCGTTGGGCCAATATTCGATAGCAAATCAACTAAAACATAGTGATTGGGATTTTGTGGACTCTCCACTACCAGAAAACTAATGAGCTGGCTACAGGTTCTAATGATCAGAAAATCACTCAGCTTTTGATCATCCGATTGAGGGAGTGTCGCCATTAAATGTTGATAGAGCTTTTCGTTAAATTGACGCTTACCATAACTTTCATCAATAGACGCGATCAAATACTCATAAAAATCCTGTTTGAATTCACGAAATGTTCGCGTTTGACTCGTATGCGTCACAAAATTTTGAGCCATATCTTTGTAGGTCTGAGACCCTTCGACCCGCCCTGTAAACTGCTTAACAGCAACATACAGCTCTTTGTCCGATAACATGGTCGGATTCCGAATCGGCTGAATAATCCGAGTATTGTTCGCCAATTCTGGCTTTTGTCGAAGCAGTTGCGCACGTTTGACTTTGTATGCAACATACTTCGTCAAGTGTGTTTCGTACTGCCGTTGACGTTGCGCTTGCATTTGTAAAATCGTTTGCTGTTGCTCATAGCTACTGTTATCACTCAGCAAACTATGAGAGTACAGATAAGGATAACGACCAATCAAAGAAGCTAGCGGTCGTTCATTGGGGGGCTTATCTTGGTGCTTCGATCTATCAACGATATTGACGAGACGCTGTAGAGTCTGAAACTCCTCTGTGGTCTTGAAGTTCTGGACAAGACTTTGGAGTTTACGCGCATCGCGAGATTGAATGCGGCGTTGAGGCTCTTCGATCGAATGAATCAGCTCACCGATCGCTTCCTGATGCTTGGTCTCCATCTGCCAATGGTTAATCAGAATGTGGCAGCAGCGATTGAAGACGCTATTAAACTCATCAGGAGCATTCTGGAGGGTTGTTAGATCCCGAACGATGCCAGAAATTTCGGTATCAGGGTATCCTGATCCCTGTAGAAATAGAATTTTGAAGCGTTCTATGAGACGCTCAGGAGACTCCTCCTTTACACGCGTGAGCAGATGGTTATAAAGCTCTTGCTCTGCCTGATATATCTGGCTAGAGCGGTTTGCTGCGGTCGCCATGTAGAATGTAGCCCTCGTATATTCTCAGCAGCAGGGCTGAACAGGTTACCTACTCCGAGGATGCCGTCGCGAGAAAACACCGCACAATCTGATGGAGTGCAACGCCATATCCACGGTATCAATGTATCACACTCAATTTTCTCGCACTGTAAAGACCTAACGTTCTAAAACGAATGTGCTTCGTTTCTTTAAGTCGGCGTGAAAGTTCGCAGGGATGCGTAAATGTAGATGAACCCCAGCTCTGAACTATACAGATTGAGAGAATCGGGTTGGAAGGATCGCCCAAAGCTTCATTGAATGTCTTCGGACTCGCGACTTAGCGATCGGCAACATTAATTTAGAGCCAGTCTATTCAAGATTCTAACAATAAGCTTATCAAAGCTTCGGTCATTCCATCTACTGATCGCGATCGAGTGATGACGCTATCCAGTCAAGAGTCCGTTCTCGTCACAGCCGTCAGTCCATAGCTGGCTATGTCTTTGCGTGGTGAGGTGGATGATATCTTGCTGCATGACGCTTGTTTAGCCCATACCTGACATTCAACGGAGGAACAGGATGATCGGATTGAAATTGGGTCGTGTTCTGGGAATCCCGAACCTCAGCCCATTTTGGATGAGATATTCGAGGACATCACTGAGTATTATTTCAGTTAGAGGAAGAGGGGCGAAGCAGCCTGACAGGCTCCATCTAGCGTGTCGGAGGAAAACGTGTCGGTCGCTTGTGTCTGTGGTGCTGTTGGTGTCAGGGGTTGAGACCAGTGAGCAGAGCAGGTCGATGGAAAGAAGTTTGGAGCTTCGACTCCGGCTTCGCCTAGATAATGGTCGATATTGGCTACAGTGTTGCTCTCGTCTTTTTGGGTCTAACCTAAAATTTGATCAACCTTCAAGTCCAGGGATGATCATGGCTTGAGCTTCAACGCTAAAACGGCAAGAAGGGCAGCGCTGCATGACAGCGCTGCCCTTTCGACCTATAAACTAACTTTAGCTTTGTACTGGCTTAGGTTGTGGCTTAATTTGCCGTGGCCGGGGTTTCGGTTGCGCCACGGGTTTTCCGGCGAGTGAGCGAGTTGAAGAGCATTTGACCGATCGCGAGGATGAGGTTACCTTCAAGCTCTTTGAACATTTTCATGTTCATACCAAAGGCATCATTGGCCTCCTCTACGATGCGATCGGCCATCGCATCATCGATCGGCAAACCATCCATTGCTTGACGGTAGGTATTTTTAAAGGCTTTTTCGTCGTCGATTTGGTCAAACTCGTAGAAAGCCGTACCGTGACCGTCTTCGAGTCCCATGCCTTTTTGGGCGATATTTTTCAGGATTTGACCACCGGAGAGGTCGCCTAGGTAGCGCGTGTAGCAGTGCGCGACGAGCAGTTCCGGCGTGGTGTCGCCAATCTCGTGGATACGAGCGACGTAGGCTTGGGCGGCTTCGGAGGGAGCAATTTGGTTTTGCCAGTCTGCACCAAAGTAAAATTCGAGATCTTTGGCAAGACTGTCCTTACGATTCAGCTCGGCATAGTAAACCTGGGACAGCACCGGGTGGTTACGATGACGCTCCATTTCCTCTTCGATCGCCGAATATACAAAGTAGAGATTCGCCGCGAGCTTGCGGTACGAGTTTTTCTCGACCGTGCCGCGCAGGAAGCACTTGATAAAGCCGACGTTTTCGGCCATTGTGTGAGACTTTTTCGTTCCCTCACGCAGTTTGGTTGCTAAATTGCTGCTCATATAAACGAATCGGTGTTTTATGTTCGGACTCAAATCAGACTCAAAACTGCGTCCGCTCAAGTATCGCCGCGATCGTCCCAAGGCTAGTTTCGCCAGGAGGAACGAACAAAACTGATACAGTTGGGACAGACATGTTAATCAAAATCGGTCTAGTTTGATACCTTAATCTGATTTGATGAGTCACGCTATTAAGAATTTTTAACGCAGATCACCCATCCATGGCACGATCGTCAGCCCAGTACCGTTAACCCTTCTCCGAAATTTTGCCGACGATCCCCAAACTGTCTAATGCCGTTACTGCCTCTAGCATTAGATTTGACTGAATTTTGATGTATTCCGTACGATTGGTTGTGAGTACGTAGCCAAGGAGACTAAGACGGATGTTTTCGGCTTGGCTCAAGCTGGTTACGTTGACTTCGACGCCTTCGAGCTGGGTGTGGTCGTTAAAGCGATTGTAGAGTGTTGCGATAATCTCGGGTAGTCGCGTAAAGGATGTATCGCCGGATAGTTCGAGCTGACGATCGAACAGATACTTATCACGGCGGCTGTGATTGACCAACATCGACGAAACATTCGAGTTTGGCATTGTGATTAGGCGTCGATCGGTCGTCCGAATCAACGTCGCGCGTAGGCCGATATCTTCGACCGTTCCAGCAATACCACCAAATTCACAAAAGTCTCCAATCTCCATCGCCCCATTCACGAACAAGGTAATACCACCGATCGTGTCTTGAATGTAGGGCTGTAAACCAAAACTGAGTGCTAAACTTCCCGCCCCAAGGCTTGCTAACAACGGCGCAACGGAAATACC
>JAAUPN010000218.1 GCA_012033105.1 Coleofasciculaceae cyanobacterium RL_1_1 | reverse complement strand
GTGCTGTCGCTACGTAGCTTCTCGCGACTCGATGAAAATCGCCCGAAGCGGGTAGATATTCACGAAGGCATCGATAGTACCCTGGTGATTTTGAGCCATCACATGTCGCGTCACAATATTAAGCTCAATCGTAACTATCGCCTTGTACCTAAAATTGAATGCTACCCGGCACAAATTAATCAGGTTTGGATGAATGTGCTGACCAATGCGATCGATGCCGTGATCGAAGCGCGATCGCATCCCGAGCGAGCGAATGTGCGACCTGAGATCTGGATTGATACCGAGATGGTCAGTGATCGATTTCTCCGAGTCTCGATGCTTGATAATGGCCTGGGAATTCCCGACGATATCATCGAAACAGTGTTCGATCCATTTTTTACGACCAAACCGGTCGGCACAGGTACAGGACTCGGTCTATCCATCTGTTACCAAATTGTCCAGATGCACCAAGGCTCGATCGAAGTCACTTCGCGCCGAAATTCCAACACACACGTAACGATCACCCTGCCGCTCAACCTATCGCCAGAACATCCAGACGAAATGCAACCTCCACGCAGCAAGACCCGATTTTGAACTACAAACACGCGAGCGAGGAACCATAGCAAGGATGATAACGATCGCGTCAGACTTCAATGATGTAAGCCATGATGTAAGCCATGACGTACAACTTAAGCTGAGATAAAGCGCTGAAGAATTGTTGTGCGCTTACTAGTCGGAACACACTCAAACACACCATCACATTCTTCGAGGAGTGTGCTGCCGCCGAGCACCCAATTCATCATTCGTTCGAGGATAGTCAGCATGACTTTTGCTCTGTAATAAAACTACTGGCTTGATACTCAACACAATGACAGAATTCATTGAATGGATTGAGTTTAGGTGGGACACTTTGAGGTGTGGCTGGGGTCAATTCGCTCTGAGCCATGAGATTAGGATCGCTTTCACGATCGTCCATAGAAGCCTGACTGAGGGATGGAGAAATCCAAGACCGACGATCGTGGAGTGAAAGTTCCCCAAACGTAACCTGTCAGCATGAGATTTTGAGACCTCAATTTACCCACAACTTTATTATCTAACAATCTCGTAATGTAGAGTTCAGAACTATCACACGTTCTGTTTCCTTCTGTAAAGCTCTGGTTTACATGTTTGTGTTGTTAGATAAAGTTTTGTGTGACTCAGTGCGTGACTGGTGACGTTTAAAACGGTGAGATCCCGTGAGGTTGGGCAAAGAGACCGGTTTTTGGGTTTGGTAGTGTACGCTTCTTATTTGGCGAAAATAAAGCTGGTTTTTGGGGTGTAAATCGTTGGGGAAGAGTTGCAAGAGTCGGTGAATCTCGCTTGTATTTGCCCAACGATCGTACATTGATCGGCTCAAGATTCAAGGCACATTGAAGTTAACGCTCATTGATATATATTGCGTGTTCTTATGTTCTTGAGCGAATGAGAAGGCTGAACAGAGCCTAAGACAATTCATAGGCAAATAGGTCGGCTTGATCGAGCGGGACGGCGGCTTGATCTTTGGCGGACAATTTGGGAGTGTGGTCGCCGATGTGCCAGTCAATGCCGATCGCGGGGTCGTTCCACAGGAGCGATCGCTCGTGTTCGGGGGCGTAATATTCCGTCGTTTTATAGAGAACTTCCGCTGTCTCGGATAGCACCACAAACCCGTGAGCAAAGCCCGCCGGAACCCAAAGCTGTTGTTTATTCTCCGCACTGAGCAGACAGCCAACCCACTGACCAAACGTCGGGGAACCTCGGCGAATATCCACTGCGACATCAAAAATCTCGCCCTGTGCGGCGCGGACGAGTTTGCCCTGGGGCTTTTGAATTTGGTAGTGCAGTCCGCGCAAGACCCATTGACTGGATTTCGAGTGATTGTCCTGGACAAAGGACGCGGTTACACCCGTTTTTTCGCGAAAGACGGCGTGATTAAAACTTTCAAAGAAGAAGCCGCGATCGTCACCAAAGACCTTGGGTTCGATGATTTGGACTTCGGGGATAGTGGTAGGGGTAACCTGCACGGATCGTATTACTCTTAGGAAAATCGATAACCATCCTAGCGATGCACAAGGACAGCCAGGTTGGATACACAACCAAGAAATTTTGGTTCACACCACTTTACCTCAACGGGATCACGGTGTTGATGGGATTGACCCCGATCAATATCTGCTTGGGTGATGGGCGTAGTGGCGGCGATCGTTTCGGTGACGCTGCGGCTCACGATGCGGTGCAAATCGCGCTTGGAGAGCAGGCGTAAATTGGCCTCTTGCGCCCAGAATTTCAAACCGAGGATTGCAAAATCCAGCGATGGGCAGGGCGGGGAAGCCAGTGGATGAGGGGAAGTTTGGTGTGAAAGTCGAGCCAGTGGTAGCGGTTGGGGGTGGTGAGGCAGACTTGCGGGGCGATCGCGAGCAGGTCACGGCAATATTGCACCTGTTGATTGTCGTTGCCGACGTGTTCGATCGTGGCGGAGGAGAAGACGCAGTCGATCGGCGGCAGGGTCGCCGGATCGGGCGGAAAGGCGATAATTTGCAAGCCGGGAAAGACAGTTTCGAGGTGGCCGATCGGCTCGGGTGAGGTGGCATACACGGTCGCGCCGTCTTCGATTAACCATTGAATAAAGCAGTTGCTGTCGATATGTTCCGTGTCGGGGGTGGAGCCGTGATCGAGGATGGTTTTACCGGTGACGCCGCCGATCTGATCGCAAAACCAGTCATACATTTGCCGCCGGATACGTAGCGAGGCTTGCATCCGCAGCCGATCGAGCCATGAGATCCGGTCACCGAAATAATCAAACGCTTTCACATCGTCAAGCTGGCGATCGGTGGTCGCAGGTGAGGCGGAATTAGGCTGGGGCATAGGGTCTGTAAGGGGCGGGCGGGGATCACGATGAAGGTCTGTGCGGCAATTTTAGCCTTAGCCGCGATCGCGTGCGGCACGGACTTTCTGGGCTGGGATTACCTCAATCTCGCAAAATTCTTCGGCGGCCTGGAGATAGCGATCAACATTGCTAAACCAATCGCTCCACAGATCCGCACCACGATCGCCCACAATGACACGATTGACTAAATCAGTCCAGGCGGGATCGTCGGTCGGCAACAGGAGACCGTAGGGGCTACAGGCGAGGGGAACTTCGGGCGAGAGGCGATAATCATCAAGGGATTGACCGGTAACAGCGAGTTCGCCGATCAGCAACAGGCTATCGCTGGCAAAGGCGGCAAGCTGACCTTGTAGCGCTTCAATGCCGTGCCGGATACCGACGATCCCGGCGAAGGTTTCGATCGTGGCGTTGGGGTAGCGATCAGCGATGATACTGGCGGTGGTGGAATTTTGTAGAGCGCCTAGTACGATCGCGGGTTGGGTTGGATCGAGTGAATGGGGAAGTCCCGATCCGCGTTGGCTTAAAAAATTGGAGGCCGGTTACGAGAAAGGGTTCGGAGAAGGTCACCCCGTCGATCGCTTGGATCGTATTCGGCCCGCATTCGAGCTGGACGGTGTTGGTGCGGATGAGATCGAAGCGGGTGTCAAGTTGACTTTCTACGATGTTGACGAGGGGGCGGCGATTGAGGTTTAGCTCAACGGCAAGGGCTGTGGTGATTTCGTCGATCAGGTCGAGGCAGTAGCCATCTAGGCGACCGTCGGGATAGCGAAAGCTGAGGGGGATGGCACGGCTGGCGATCGCCACGTTTAAGATGCCCGTGGATCGAATTTCGTCGAGTACGGGGGTTGCGGCCAGTGTGTTACCTCCGATCCCGCTGGCGATCGTCGCGGCGATCATTCCGGTCATCATGCCCGTCATCTGGCTGGCGATCCGAGCCATCAACATCGTGGCTCATCCCGACTCAATTCCAGCTCGATCATGGCTCAATCCCGGCTTAGTACTGTCCTGACGATAGACTTACATGCTAGCGCTGGGGCTTCCAGGCCACATCTTCGGCATCGGGGATTAGGGAGTCGATCGCGGTGTCGTCGGTGTCGCGACTTTTGACCTGGTGTTGCTCGTCGAACACCATGAGCGCCGTCCGCCAAACCAGGTAGCCCTGCTCGTTGAGATGGAGGCCATCGGTGCTGAGTTCCGGGCGTAATGTGCCGTCTTCGGTTCCGAACAGGTCGAAGAGGTCGAGAAAGGTCGCGCCTTCGTATTCGACGATCGCGGCAAGGCGTTCATTGAGGTGGCGAATGCGATCGTTCGTCACGCGCTCCAGTTTGGCTTTACCTTCCCAGGTCGCGTTTGAGCCGCCGTGGGGCAAGATCGACTGAACAACAACTTCGGCGTCGGGATGAATCCACAGAATGTCTTTAACAATGCGGCGCTGTTGTTCGAGCAACGTTTCGTCATCCATGCCGCGCACTAGGTCATTAATGCCGATCATGACGAAGATTTTTTGAGGCTTGGTATCGTCTAGGAAGGTGAGACGATCGTATAAACCCTGCACTCCTTCACCGGAAATTGACTGATTCAGCCAGGTCGCTTGCGGTGGGAGCAGCGCTTGGGGAAACCATTGAGAAATCGAATCGCCCGCTAAGACGTAGAGCTGATCGGGTTCGGTCTTGGCGATTTCGTCGGCTTCGCGCTGGAGGATGTCGAGCCAATCTTGATAGGAAAAGCGGCGCTGACTGGCCGGTGCGCCTCGGGCGATCGCCATCATGCGCGAGTCCATGCGTTGACGATCATCACTATCTTCGACATATTCCACCACGCTGGCGGGCGCGGCCTGATCGACAAACAGCCGATCGCGAATTGCGCCGATCCCCCAAACCGCGACAAACACAACATTCGCCGCGAGGGACGCGAGCAACCAGGGCGATTCAAACCAAGGGTGAACCTGAGACGCCATACCCAGGGGCGGGACAAGGTGTACGCGGCTAGAGGAGCGTTGGCGTCGTGAAGATGGTGTCAGCTTAGAGGGGTTTTGCACGATCGAACGAAAAAACTCAAGCACAATTAGCAAATCTGACCTCGATCGTACACTGTCTCGCCAAGCTTCGGGAGGTCGCGCGGCGTGAAGCTCAGGGAATTTGACTCAAACTTGAAATCTGAATCGAATAGATCGAATACGAAAACCAACCGGGGAAATCAGCGATAGCAGAGCCAGATGGCGGCAGGTTGTTCGGTGAACGCGACATAATAAAGGCCGGATTACTCGTGTACGCATTACCTATGCGTAGACAGTCGATAGTTTCGTGGGCGGGATGGGTCACGCCCTCATCGTGGGTCATCGGTTATCGTTCCCTGTCTTCGCGATCATGCGAGCGATCATGCGAGCGATTAGCCAAGCGATCAACCAAACGATCATCCGAATCAACAACCAGAGCATCACACCCAAAGAATTGGTGGAATTACGTTATGAAGCGCTTCGAGCTGTGGACAGGATTATGGGTCTTCACACTGAGCTTGGTGTTGGGCTTCACTTCCGTTGTTGGGTCTGAAGATGTCCCGACCGATGATGGAGATAGCGACACGTCTGAGGTGGTGGAGGAAAGTCTCGGCGCAGAGGTGGAGAGCGAGACGGACGTGGAAGCGGAGGAGGATGCGAGCAGCGAGGATGCGGAGGAGATCTCGGATGAGGAAGCGTTTGATCTGGCGATCGAGGATGCCGACAAGCTCAACGGTCTGATCGATCTGTACTACAACGAAGAGCGGGGAACGATCTTGGCTGAGATCGATCCCGATCAGCTTGATCGGCTGTATCTACTCGTCGTGACCCTCTCGCGCGGGATTGGCGAGTTGGGTCTCGTCAACGGGATGCCGATGGGAGATTTCACCTTCAAGTTTCAGAAGCAAGGCGAAACGATTCATCTGGTGTTGCCCAATCTTAATTTTCGCTATGATCAGTCCGGTGATCGCGGTGTTAATCAGGCCGTTCTTGATCGCTCCTTTAGTGACTCAACCCTCTACTCCTTCCCAATTCTCGCAACCCATCCCGATCGCGAGTCGTACCTGATTGATTTAACGGATCTACTGGTCACCAGCGATCTTTCGGGGTTTCAGGGCTGGCTGGGATTTCTCGGCTACACGCCCGACCTGCTGACCTCCTATCTGCGCGATGTGCGAGCGTATCCCAAAAACCTCGAATTTGAATCGATCGTCGGATTTGCCGGTGAACCCTGGATCTGGCCGGAAACGCTGCCGGACTATCGCCAATTTTCCCTCGGGTTTCGCTACAGCCTGTCGGAGCTTCCCAATAATCCCGACTTTCGCCCCCGTGCAGCGGATAATCGCGTCGGCTACTTCCTCTCGGCCTACCAAAACCTGGATGAAACCCGTGAGGCGAACCGGTTTGTGCGCTTAATTCAGCGCTGGGATCTAAAAAAACGCGACCCCGAGGCCGAGCTATCGCCACCGGAAAAACCGATCGTCTTTTGGATTGAAAATACCGTTCCCCCTGAGCATCGCCAAGCTGTGCGCGATGGCATTTTGTCCTGGAATGCGGCCTTTGAACAGGCCGGATTTATCAACGCGATCGAAGTGCGGCAAATGCCCGACGATGCCGACTGGGACCCCGAAGACGTGCGCTACAACACCGTCCGCTGGCTCACCACCGAAAGCACCAGCTTTGCAGGCATCGGCCCCTCGCGCGTTAACCCGCTGACCGGCGAAATTCTCGATGCGGATATTCTGATCGATGGCGGCATTGCCCGTTTGGCCTCCTCCCAAGTGGCG
>JAAUPN010000217.1 GCA_012033105.1 Coleofasciculaceae cyanobacterium RL_1_1 | reverse complement strand
TGTGCCGCCAGGGTTTTGTTATGCGCCAAAACTAGGGTCGGGCGTCCCACCTGTTCGATCACGTTGGCGAGGGTAAACGTCTTACCAGTCCCCGTCGCGCCGAGTAGGGTTTGGTAGCGGTGGCCGTCGTTGAGGCTGCGGACGAGTCCGGCGATCGCACGGGGCTGATCGCCGGTCGGGACGTAGTGGCTTTCGATCTGGAAGGGATGCGACATAACTAACCGTTTTGCGTGGCGTTAACCTGTGCTAACACATCCGCATGAACGGTATCCGCATCGAGGCTGGCATCGATGCGCAGCAGCTGATCGCGCATTTCATAAAATTCGACGATCGGGATCGTTGCGTTGGTGGAATAAATCGAGGCGATGGCGAACGATTTCCGGGGCATCGTCATCGCGCGATCGAGCCAGCGATCGTTCCATCATCACTGCCACCGGGGCATCGAGCCAAATCGCCCAATCGAGCTTTTGGCCGAGATCCTCCAACAAAAAAATTCAGCTCTTCCGCTTGAAATGCCGTACGCGGATAGCCGTCGAGTAACCAACCGTTGCTCGTATCCGTCTGACTGAGCCGATCGCGCATAAACTCGATCGCCAGCTCATCGGGAACCAGATCGCCCCGTTCGACGTAGGGCGCAGCCTTGCAGCCCAGCGGCGTTTTCTCCGCGATCGCCGTCCGAAACACCTGTCCTGTCGCGATACACGGAATATTCAGCGCGTGGCACAGCCGCTGACCTTGGGTTCCTTTCCCCGCACCAGGGCCGCCTAAAATGACCAGTCTCACTCGTCTTGTCCTCTATCACTGCAAACGTTTTAACAATTCAGCTTGATTTATGATTCAACCGATTTAGAACCGTTGCCCCAAATCGAGCGTTCACACGGTAGGCTGATGCACTGACCCGCGCGTAACATTATTTCGTTATTTCGTTGCATAATCCTAGCAATCACCCTGATCCCCAGCCCGATCGCCTCCCCGATCGCAACGTGGGGAAAGCACAAGCGGTATTCTTCTAGGGTGTTTTTCGCTGCGTTGTCAAACGCTACCGTTGTGATCAAAAACGATACGTGGATTCGTGAACTAGCCAATCGTGGAGGCATTGCCCCCTTTGAGCCGCAACAGGTTCGACGAGTGGGCGATCGCCCCGTCATTTCCTACGGCCTGAGTAGCTTTGGTTATGATATTCGCCTCTCGCCGAACGAATTCCGCATCTTTCGCCACATTCCCGGCACGGTGGTCGATCCGAAAAATTTCAACCCGGAGAATCTGGAAACCGCAGCGCTACACCACGACGACAGCGGCGAATTTTTCATTTTACCGGCGCATTCCTACGGCTTAGGGGTAGCACTCGAACGGCTCGAAGTACCGGACAATGTGACGATCGTCTGCCTCGGAAAATCGACCTATGCTCGCTGTTTCAGTGGCGATACTCGGGTGGCGCTCGTGGATGGTTCGGCTCCCACACTCGAAGAAATGAGCGAACGGGCTCAGCAGGGCGAACTATTTTGGGGCTATAGCGTCAACCGATTTGGTCGGATTATCGTGACCCAGCTCGAAGCACCACGCTATATCGATCGCGATAGCTTACTGTGCATTACACTCGACAACGATTATGAGATTCGCTGCACTCCCGATCACCAATTTTTAACGCGCGATGGTCGCATGGTTCCGGCCTGTGAGCTGCGTCCGAATGATTCGTTAATGCCGCTTTATCGTCAGTATCAACGCGGCTATGAAATGGTATATCAGCCCTTGAATGGTTTTCAGTATCCAACTCATCGCTTGAGCGATGAATGGAATCTCAATCAAGGGATTTATCAAGATGCGCCCAATACCCATCGTCATCATATTGATCGAGATCGGCGCAATAACAATCCATGGAACATCATTCGCATGGAGGCTCAAGACCATATCAAACTGCATAACGACTTGAACTACGGCGAAGAGTTTGATCCCGTTGAGCATGGTGAAGCGGTCAAAGCCGCATTGGAACGTAAGCGGTCAAACCCCGAATGGGTCACGCATTACTCCGAAGTGCAACGGGAGCGAGCCCTGGCCTTTTGGCGATCGCCCGAGTATGCAGAGCGTCGCGAAATTCTGCTGGCGGCACGACAAAATATGCCCGAAGCACAACGCCAAAAACACCGCGAGGCGATGCTAAATTACTATCAGGACGCTCAAGCACGAAACCGCACGAGCGAACTTTCGCGGAAGGCGTGGTCAGAAGATACCAGCGGGCGACACGAGCGACAGTCACAGTACATGAAAGCCACCGTGGATCGCTTGCGAACCCGTCACGATGTTACGTCTGAAGCGGTGCGTAAGGCGTTGCATGAAACGGGATCAATTCGTGGTGCGGCACGGTATCTGAACTGCGATCGCTCCGTGTTCCGACGCTTCCCGGATGAGATTGCAGCGTTCCGAGGCGTGGCGAGTGCAGGTGCAGCCCAGCATCCCAACAACCACAAAGTAAAATCCATTCGAGAACTGCCGGGAACCCATGATGTGTATTGCCTGACGGTTCCGGAAACTGGAAACTTTGCGCTAGACGCTGGGGTCTTCGTTCATAACTGCGGAATTATCGCCAATATTACCCCTGCTGAAGCCGCTTGGAAAGGCTATTTAACCCTCGAATTTTCCAATTCATCCAGTGCCGATTGTCGGATGTACGCCCGCGAAGGGGTGGTGCAACTGCTCTTTTTTGAAGGCGATCCCTGCTCCGTGAGTTACGAAGATCGTCAAGGTAAATATCAAAACCAAAACGAAGAAGTGACGATCGCCCGGATCTAAGCTGATCTGATACAGTCGAACCCATCGATACCTACGCTCAATTGTTTCACCTGCACCATGAATAATTTCTTGCCCTTAATCAATCTTGAACCCGTATTCCTAGGTCTATCCGCCGGAGGTTTTCCGGTCATTATCCAGTTGAGTGGTGTCGATGAGGCGAGTCTATCCGCTGCGGGTCAGTTTGTTGGCAAAGTTCAAAACAAAGAATTTGACGGGGTTTCCTTTGGTGAAATTCAACGTCAACTGACGGGTTTTCGATCGCTCCCATTATTCGGAGAGCCACCCGCTGACACCCCGATCGAAGCGGCTCGCATCGTTTCCGGCACGGTTCCCGGTCGCTCCTCAGCGATCATGGACTTAGACCGTCTCAATGCCTTTCTCAATCGGCTCGACTTTTCGACATTGCCTCTAGAAGGACAAGTGTTTGACGACACCGATAACACCTTTGTCATTGATGAAGAAACCGCCAACACGCGCCAAGGCGGTTTCGTGATGCTGGGCGGTAACGACACCGTGACGGGTTCCGAATTTCCCGACAATATTGGCCTGAATGCAGGCGCGGATTTGGTGAACGCGGGCGGAGATTCGGACTTGGTGCGTGGTGGTCAGGGAAACGACACAATTAATGGCGGTGAGGGCAATGATATCCTGCACGGCAATAAGGATGATGATGTGGTGAATGGGGAGGCGGGCTCGGATTTTCTGCGCGGTGGTCAGGGTAATGATGCGCTCAATGGTGGCGATGGTGATGATTGGCTGATTGGCGATCGCGGTCTCGATACACTCACGGGCGGTGCGGGAGCCGATACGTTTTTGCTGCGTGTGGATGCGGATGCGACAACGGATAGCGCAGCGCTGGATGTGATTGCGGATTTTAGTGCGATCGAGGGTGACAAGATCGCAATCTTCGGTGAGGTTGAAGCGCTATCGTTTAGCACCTCGGGTACGGATGTGCTGGTGCAAACGGATGCAACGACGTTTATTGCCAAGGTGTTGAATGCTTCGATCGCCGATGTGGAAGCATCCATGATTTTGGCTGCACCGACCGACGCGGCAGCGGTAATCGGTTAAGGTTGGCTATTTTTTAAATGGGTGATTAAGGGAGCTGAGATTGAAGATTCAAGGCTCCTTTTATTGTTCTGTATCAGCCAAAATAAAAAGTTGAGCTATCGTTGCCGATGGAAATACAGAGCATCCTTTATCGTCGATTCAATAGACCTCTTGCATGAATCAAAAAGGTCGGGATTCGAGCACTGAGCGGAGTCGAAGTGCGATCGCTTTTCGCGGTAACACCCAGGCTATCGGCAAGCCGACGCTACACGAACGACTCCGCTCAGCCTTCGAGATTTCGTCTTTTTCAAACCTAAAATCTTCGTGCAAGAGGTCTAATGTCAGACAAATTCAAAAAACTTAGGCAAAGATCAATCTAACAAATGATGACCAATCACAAGAAATTACACCATTTAAAATCGACATATTTCAACGATCGCCAGACTCAAAAATATCCAACAAACCAGACCCGGCCAAGCCTAAAACAGATGATCGGTTTCATCTGTAGCATCTTTGCGATTGTCTTAGCTCTAGCTGTAACGCAACCGGCGATCGCCTCGGTTCATACCTACCCCCAAGGCGCAGAACAGATCCTATTTCGATCGCTGCAAAGTTTGCGCGATCAAACCGGGCGAAGCTGGCAGCTTGTGTTTTTCGATCAAGTCGATCGCGGTGAAATCAAGCTGATTCATTTACGCCTGGTTGGTTTTCCAGGTCTCGAACTGGCGCGATCGCCGCTCACCCTAACTGCGCAAACCGGCCAACGCTGGACGGCTCCCAGTGTCACCACGGCGGAACTGAATGTCCTAGAACTGCCTGCCAATACCGCAGAGTTTGATCTATTTGAGGTGATGCGCGATTTACAGGACGATAGCGTGGTCGATCTGAGGCTGGATTTGGTCGGTGGCGATCGGGTCGCGTTGACCGTACCTGTGGCGATCGTGCGGGAATGGCGATCGGTGTTGGAACAGCGCTGAGTTGATTTTTTGGCACGTGACGAAGGGGGGATAGACCTCTGAGGTTTCTAAAACCTCTGAGGTCTGACACCCCGCGCGAAACAGCATTAGGGGTGAGAACCCGGTTGGCAAACAGGCGAACAACTGCCGATACTGGATCTCGGGGGGATCGTGACTGCATCGCGATCCTCAAACCGCCTTGTTTATTTGCCGTAACCGCTGCCATGAGCTTAGACATTCGCCAACTGTTCCAAGCGACGAATCCGGGCTACACGCTGAACGTCGAGAATGAGGCCGATCGCCGTCTCTATATCGACTTTTCCGGCGTGCGTGGTAGCGGCCTGATCAGCGAGATGCGCGAAAATATCAGCTTTTTTTCGCCGGACAATCCGACCGTGCAGCTCTTTACGGGGCATATCGGTTGCGGCAAATCAACGGAGCTGCTGCGGTTGGCGAGCGAGTTACGCCAAGAGGGATTTCATGTGGTGTATTTCGAGTCGTCCCAGGATCTCGAAGTGGGCGACGTGGATATTAGTGATATTTTGATGGCGATCGCGCGGCGGGTCAGTGAAAGCCTGATCAAGCTCGATCAGATTGAACTCGAAAAACCCAAAGGCTTACAGGGCTTGCTGTCTGGTGCGGCGAAACTGCTGCAAACTGAAATCGATCTTTCAGCAGAAGCCTCCTTACCGGGGATCGGCACAGTAAGCGCGAGTACGGAAGGACAGGGATCGTTTTCTGCCGATGTGGGCGTGCCGGGGATCGGGCAGGTGTCGGCGAACAATCAGGAAGGGATTTCGCTCGTCGCGTTGGGGATTGGCAAAATTACAGCGCGGGCGAAAAATAGCCCCGAGTTACGCAGCAAGCTGCGCGAATATCTCGAAGTGCGGACGACGAACGTGCTGGATTCAATTAATCGCGAGTTACTTGAGCCGGGGATTGAGCGTCTCAAGGCGATCGGTAAAAAAGGCTTGGTCGTGATTGTTGATAACCTCGATCGCGTCGAACGCAAACCCAAACCCTGGGGACGCCCGCAGCCGGAATATCTGTTCGTCGATCGGGGCGAACAACTGCGTCAGCTCAACTGTCACGTGGTCTACACCATCCCCCTGGCGCTGCTCTATTCCAACGACCTCAATCAACTATCGAGCCGCTTCAACACCGATCCCGTCGTCCTGCCGATGGTTCCCGTCTGCCATCGTGATGGCCGCGAACACGTCGAAGGCATGGCACTCGTGCGTAAAATCATCCTGGCGCGAGCCTTTCCCAGCCTTAGCGAAACAGAACGCATCTCGAAAATTACCGAACTCTTCGACACCCCAGAAACCTTCGATCGGCTCTGTAAAATTAGCGGCGGTCATGTGCGCGAAATTCTCCGCCTGCTCAATGATTGGATCAAAAAAGATCGTCAGTTGCCGCTCTCGCGCGAAGGTCTCGAAAAAGTAATTCGGACTCGTCGTAATCACATGATGTTGGCGATTACCGATGATGAATGGGCGCTGTTGCGTCAGGTGCGCGATCGTAAAAAAGTCATGGGCGAAGCGGGATATGACACACTGATTAGCAGCATGTTCGTTTACGAATATCGCGATGTAGATGGCTACTGGTTTGATGTTAATCCCATTCTGGCTAGCGCTCCTGAGCTACAAGCCTTAGGGTAGCCTTTGACTTAGACCTTTGAGGTTTTGGAAACCTCAAAGGTCTTGCTGACTGCGACCCATTCAATTTTTGACATTACTGATCACGAACATCACATCCCGATCAGAAGTCGCACTTTTTTGGAAAAGTGCGACTTCTCAGATGTATTTATTCAGATGTATTGAATCGTTCCTATAGCAAAAACGATTTGCTTAGGACGTATCAAAAAAGCTGAGAGCACTGAGCGGAGTCGTTGGCGTAGCCTTTGCGAAGCAAATTAGTGTCGGTTTTCAACTTAGACGACGAG
>JAAUPN010000043.1 GCA_012033105.1 Coleofasciculaceae cyanobacterium RL_1_1 | reverse complement strand
CCGCGTGAGGTGTTGGCGGGGTTGGATCTGAAGCGGTATGTGGAGGAGGAGGGGTTTGACGGTTGATCCGGGGCGGTTTTCGGCGTCGGCGTGGAGTTTGGAGCATCCGGCGGTGGATGCGTTGATGGCGAAGATTCGCCGGGTGGGTGTGCCGTTGGTTGATTTTGCTGGGGTTAAGCCTTACTACGGAATCAAAACCGGTTTAAATGAAGCATTTTTGCTTGATGAAGCCACAAAAGAGGAACTGATTCGTCAAGATCCGAAATGTTCTAAAATAATTAAATCTTGTCTTCGGGGACAAGATATCGAGAGATGGTATTCTTCCGGAAAATACTGGTTGATCACGTTTCCTTCTAGCTTAAATTATCAATGGTCTTGGAGTCAGGCAGGAGGTGAAGAAGCTGAATTCATTTTTAGCTTAAAATATCCATCTATTTATAAGCATTTATATAAATACAAACAACAACTTATAAAACGTCAAGACAAAGGGCTGTATTGGTGGGAGTTGAGATCTTGTCAATATTATCAAGCCTTTGAAGAATTAAAAATTGTACATACAGATATCACATGGAGTCCAAAATTTTCTTTGGCAAACCAAGGTACATATCTCCTTAATACAGGATATTTATGGTCAACTAAAGATTTTTATTTACTTGCTATTGTAAATTCACCATTAAATTGGAGCTATATGTGGCGTAATGCTGCACATGGTAAAGATGAAGCCTTACGATTAATTTATTCATTTATAGAAACGCTCCCGATCGCGCCGCCTCCAAGTGAAAGCCACCGCAAAGAAACCGAAGAACACGTCAGCCAACTCATTGAACTAACCCGCACAAACCAAGAAACCCAACGCGATCTAATCGACTGGCTTCGCATTGAAACCAACCTGGAAAAAAGCTCCCGCAAACTCCAAGATCCCACCAGCCTTGACCTAGAAGATTTTAAAAAAGAAATCAAAAAATGCGCCGCCAAAGGGACAACCTTCGGCCTGAAAAAATATCGCGAAATCGCCGAGGTATATAACGAAGCCATCCCCCAACTTCGCCAAAACAACACCAAAATTCGACAACTCGAACACCGCCTTTCCGACCTCGTTAACCAAGCCTACCAACTCACCCCCGACGAAATCGCCCTCCTCTGGAAAACCGCCCCGCCCCGAATGCCGATCGACCCACCCGACACGCTAACATCCCCCTAGACGATCGCCATCAACCAAATTAGACCATTTTCCACGTCATCTCTTCCCCCGCCCACAACGGCACAAGCCCAGACCCCGGAAACGGTAACTCCTCCGGAACCCGCCACGCCTGTTTCACTAACGTCACCTGACCCGAATTGCGCGGCAACTGATAAAAATCCGCCCCGTAAAAACTCGCAAACGCCTCAAGCTGATCGATCGCCCCCACACTCTCAAACGCCTCCGCATATAACTCCAGCGCGTGTAACGCCGAATAACACCCCGCACAACCGCAAAATGTTTCCTTGCTATCGCGGGCATGGGGCGCACTGTCCGTCCCGAGGAAAAATTTCGGATTGCCCGATGTTGCCGCCTCTAGCAGCGCCTGACGATGCGTCTCCCGCTTCAAAATCGGCAAACAATAAAAATGGGGACGAATACCACCTTGAAAAATATGACTGCGGTTGAATAGCAAATGTTGCGGTGTGATCGTCGCCGCGACACGATCCGCTGACGAGACAAACGCCACCGCCTCCGAGGTTGTAATATGCTCCAACACCACCCGCAACTGAGGAAAACGCGATGTTAGGGGAACAAGATAGCGATCGATAAACACCCGCTCACGATCGAACACATCAACACTGTGATCCGTCACCTCCCCATGCAACAACAACGGCAAATCCACCGCCTGCATCGCCTCAAACACCCGATCGCACTTGCGAATATCCGTCACCCCAAAATCCGAATTCGTCGTCGCCCCCGCCGGGTAATACTTCACCGCTTTGACAAACTGCGATTCCTTCGCCGCGATAATCTCCTCTGGGGTGGTGTTATCCGTGAGATATAGCGTCATCAGCGGCTCAAACGCTTGACCGGTAGGAATGGCGGCCAGAATGCGATCGCGATAAGCCGCTGCCTCAGCAACCGATCGTACTGGTGGCTTCAGGTTCGGCATGACGATCGCGCGGGCAAACTGGCGCACAGTGTCGGGTAACACCGCCCGCAATGCGTCGCCATCCCGTAGGTGTAGATGCCAATCGTCGGGCTGGGTGAGGGTGAGATTTTCATGGGCAGATTATAGAATATTGAGCGGGATTGTCCGTGGGAGAACCACTGTGATCGTCAAAGAATACCCCTGCTTGCCGATGAGATGAACACCCCTCTACCCGTGAGTTTTGCGTGCTAATTTCCGATACATTCCCTCCCTCAACTCCCTGTCCCTGCGGTACTGGTCAGCCCTTCGCCGACTGCTGCGCCCCCTACCTCCAAGGACAACACCTTGCACCAACCGCCGAGGCACTCATGCGATCGCGCTATAGCGCCTACTGCCTGAAAAACATCGACTACCTCATCCAAACCCACCACCCGACCCGCCGTAAATCCAATAGTCGCCGACAAATCACCGCAACGGTGAACGGCGTCACCTGGCTGGGCTTAACAGTGGTGGCAACCCAGGCCGGTCAACCGGAGGATCAAACCGGCGTGGTTGAGTTCGTCGCGGTCTATCAAGAAGGGCTTCAAGCTGCGCAACTCCACGAGCGATCGCGTTTTTTGTCGGGGAACAGGGTCGGTGGTTTTATCTGGATGGGGGAGATGTTGCCTCCCTTAAAGCCGAATCGCAATCAGCCGTGCTGGTGTCATAGCGGCAAAACCTTCAAACAGTGCCACGGCAAGAAACGTTAGCGGCTGATTTTGCGGATCACGATCGTGAAGTGCTGCACACGTCGTCATCTCCCTCCCGTTGTATCTATCCTCCAGTGAACTTGTCCCGCACAACTTCTGGGGTCAATATTCTTCTTGACAGCGCTTAAATATCCCCTCAATCTCGCTGCGGCTCGGTTTCAACTAGCGTTCTCATGACCCGCTAAAATTCATTAGCATCGGCGCTAATGGGTAATGCGTAGGCAAGATGGGTGAGCGCACAACATCTCGATCCGAGACAGCCCGCTGCACTGATCGTGATGTTTTATGAGATTTGATTGTGAGATTTGATATCGTTACCCTCTTCCCCGAATTTTTTAGTTCTCCACTCGAATCAGGGGTAATTGGTCGGGCGATCGCGCGGCAGATCGCAACTGTTTATTGCGTAAACCCACGCGACTTTACCGAAGATAAACACAAGCGTGTGGATGATGAACCCTACGGTGGTGGTGTCGGTATGGTTATCAAGCCGGAACCGATGTTTGCGGCGGTGGAGTCTCTGCCCTGTTTGCCCCGACGTGAAACGATTTTGCTCACCCCCCAGGGTCAACCGATGAGTCAAGCTATCTTTCGTGAACTTGGGCAAGGGTGCGATCAGCTCGTCCTGCTCTGTGGTTGCTACGAAGGGATTGACGAGCGGGTCACGCAGTTGGTTACGCGCGAAATCTCGCTGGGGGATTTCGTCTTGACGGGGGGTGAAATTCCGGCGCTGGCATTGATTAATGGTGTGACGCGCTTACTGCCGGGAACGATCGGTAAGCGAGCCTCTCACGAGGAAGATAGCTTTGAGAATGGCTTGCTGGACTATCCACACTACACCCGCCCGCCGGTGTTTCGTGGTCATGCCGTCCCCGACGTGTTGCTTTCGGGAAATCACGCCGCGATCGCCCAGTGGCGCTACGAACAGCAACTGCAACGCACCCGAGAACGTCGCCCGGATCTGCTCGATTCGCTAGAAACGGAACTTCTGAGTGGCTCTGAGTGACAGTGTTAACCTAAAAAGACTTAGCCAGACTTAGCCAAGTCGGGATCTGTTGCTCTCTACACTTTACTGTCCAAAAATCTGAGTTTGATTTTTAGCCAGATCGCCCAGATCAACATACCCTCAATACACCCTCTGACCCGAGCATTCCAGGACTGCCAAGAGCGCCGTCTTGTTAGGGTTTCTCGCCCCCACTTAATCTCTACACGTCTCCGAGCTGCTCTATGAACGTTTTGCGCCCGTTGTTCGCATTCACTTTCATGACTGTTATGGTGAATGTTGTGTCATTCGATCCGCCGACCCCCCAGCCGGTTGCGTTTGGTCTCGAACGTGCGATCGCGCGTCGCAGCGGCGGACGGTCTAGCGGTGGTTCCTTTGGGCGATCGTCAGGGTCACGATCATCGGGATCGCGATCATCGGGTTCTTCCTCCGGTTCACGTTCAAGCAGTCCGTCCACAACGCGATCCAATAGCACCACCACAACGACAAGCCCCAGTTCCAACACACGCGGCAATACCGGCGGCACAACCCGTGGGGGCAGCTTCAATCGTGCGCCCTCCCCCGCGCCCGTTGCACCATCTCGTACCCCAGTTCCCCAAACTGATCGCGGCATCACCCCCGATCGAGACTACATCGATCGCAACTCCAACCCCATTCCCCAACCCGTCATTATTCCCGTTCCGATTTACAACAACGTTCCACCCAACTCCTACGATTCCAGACCCCAAATTCCGGTTCAAAACAACTACGTATCTCCCAACAACTCGATCGACCAAACCAACCCCACAACCCCGACAACCAATCCAAGCGGGGGAAACAGTTCAGATTCCGACGATCTGACCTTTGGTGATGTTCTGATTTTGATCGTGGTCTTGCTTGTTTTGGCCTTGATTGCGGGTGGCACTATTTTTCTAGCGTGGCAACTACTCAAGCGCTTGATCTCCCACGCAAAACCCGGTAGTGAGCTGGAAAACGACATCGTAACCGTCAGCAAGCTGCAAATTGGTTTACTCGCAAGCGCCAAGGATATTCAAGCGAATCTGACCCATCTCAGCGAGATCGCCGATCTCGATTCCAGTTCGGGACTGGCGACCTTTGCGACGAACTGCGCACTGATGCTGCTGCGTCATCCTGACTATTGGACTCATGCTGCGTCAAGCTCTGAGACGGTGAAGACACGCGCGGAGGCGCAGCAGCTCTTTGAGCGTATCTCGATCGGGGAGCGGATGAAATTTGATACGGAGACGTTTTCGCGTACGGGCGATCGGCTCGTTGTCGAAGATCGATCGAGTGCAACCGTCGATGATGAGTTACCCGAATATATCGTCGTAACGCTGGTCATCGGCACTGAGAATGATCAAGCGTTATTTCCGCCGGTGCATTCTGCTGAGGATCTCGAAGCGGCGTTAAAGACGATCGGCAGTCTAAGTGGGGATTATCTCAGTGTGTTTGAACTGCTCTGGACACCACAAGCTGCGGAGGATAGCTTGACGGCGGATGAATTGATCGAGCTATTCCCGGAGATTGTGCCAATTGGTTAATTTTTAATAGTTGAATTGTTAAGTTGTCGTGTTGAGTCCTTCGGATCACCGTTTGCTCTGATCCGAAGGACTCAGACCGGGCGGTAGCGGTTCATTGCAGATTGTGTGGATCGCCGCGATGCGATCGAACAATGCCGGGTAGGGTTCACGGTAAGTCGGTAGCAAGGCCAGAGGCGAGAGCAAAGCGGCGGCGGCGATATCGGCCACGCTTAACGCATCGCCAACAAGAAAGCCGTGATCCTGCCACGTGCGATCGAGCCACGGTAAGGCCAAATCCAGCCGCGCCGCTGCCAGTTTCGCCGTCGTTGCATTGATGCCGTACTGCTGACGCACGATCGCGATCACAGCCATGCTCATCCACGACGGGTTGATCGCTTTGCCCTCGGTGGCGCGGTATTGGTAATAAACAAAACGGGTTGCGGTTCCGATGCTTTCGTCGAGCCAATCTTCGAGCTGGAGGGCGCGATCGCGTTGATCGCGATGTTCGGGGATCAACTTCGGGGCTGGATAACGGCGATCGAGATAGGCCAGAATGCGCGACGAATCGGTAATGACCGTAGACGCTCGATCGCGATCGGTACGCTCGTCCTTGACCTCATCGATCAACACGGGAACGGTCGTACACTGCGTTAGCGGTTTGAGCTTGAAGACGTGTAATCCTGGTGTGAGGTTCTCGATCGTATACGAACAACCCTTGTAACCCAAAGCCAGTCTAGCTTTGCGGCAATAGTGTGAAGTACTAAACTGAAGTAAGTGCATCATGCGATTAAATCAAACCGTATCAAACCTTAAACTCGACTCGAAACTTCTCGTCTCGTGAGTATTTGTGAGTATTTGCGAAAAACTCGATGCTAGTATGGTTTGCGAACTCCGCAATCGTGCGGAAACGATTCTACTCAGGCTGTAACAGGCTTTGAATGCACCTGCATCTATAGATTGGCGGCTAAACGGATTCTTTCGCGGATCTGTCTCTGTCTCTGCTTGACTCCTTGACCGTTATTCTCGTCTATTGAGTATTTTCATGGCCAGCGCATTACGATCGCCACTTTCCCATCCCTCGTCCGATAGCGATATGAGCCGCGCCGCCCTCAATCCGCAGCATCCCGGACAGCGAAAACGCGAACAACCCGCCCGCGTCACGGTGATTGTCCAACCGAGCAGCGAGGCGGAACGCTTACTGGCAAAGTTGAAGCATGTTTCCAGTGTTGCCTGTAGTGTGCTGCTCGTGGCGGCGGGACTGGCCTATGGGGATCAGGTTTACGTTGATGTTCAGATGGAAAACGCTCGCGATCGCCTCACAACCTTGCAAGACAATGAACATCAATTAAACGTCTCGATCGAAGCGTTGAAGTATCAAGCGGCGCAACTGGGGGAATCCCCAGAGACCGACCTGATCCCCCAAACTCCAGATCGCTTCATCTTCATTGAACCTTCACTCTCCCGCCCCGATCGTCCCACAAATACCCTGACCCCCGCCGCGACGCCGCCACAATTTCCGATCGGCTACTAATCCCGTGATGGCTTGATAGACGATGACCGGCGAATTTTCCCGTAATAAGCCTCGACATCATGCCACGCCCATGACAAAATCTCGCACGTCTACCGGTGCAATTCGGGCAGGCTGGTTGCATGTTTGGTCATCAATGGCCGTCCCGTCGCGGCTACGTCTCACCTTTGTCGGTTTGCTGATCAGCGGTGGAGCGATCGCACTCTGGTTTAACCTCATACGCCTCCAGGTTGTGGGTATACCGCAAACACGCGCCGTACTCGCAGCCCGCAATACCCCCAATATTTCCACCGTCGTTCACCGTCGCCCGATCGTCGATCGCAACGGGCATATCCTGGCAATTGATCGCGCGACCTACACGCTCTACGCCCACCCGCAACTGTTCGACGAGAAACCTTACGATATTGCCGTTCGTCTTGCGCCTCTGCTCGATCGCCCGGTGCGCGATCTCTACCGCACCTTACAAACAGCTCCGAGTGGAATTCGACTTAACGATTTCTTGACACAAAGCGATGCCAAAGCCATTCAAGACCTGCGCCTCAATGGCCTTGAACTCGCCGAACACCCCACCCGCCTGTATCCAAACAATGACTTAACCGCAGACATTGTCGGTTACGTCGATTTTGACGGGCAAGGTCAAGCCGGAGTCGAATACAGCTATCGCAATCGTCTGACGATCGAGCCGGTCACGGATGAAACCCACGAAACCCATGAAACCAATGGGGATCAGGTTGTGACAGAGGAATCGGAGCGTGAGCCATCAAGCGAGCTGGAAACCTCCCCATCGGTTCCCAGTTCTGATCTAAGCTCTGACCCAAGCTCTGACCCAAGCTCTGACTCAAGCTCTGACCCAAGTTTAAATTCAGCATCCGAGTCTGACGTAGAATCTTCTCCCAGCGATACCACCGATCAGGCTCCCGATCGCACGATCGCACGAAGTCTCTCCGATCTGCAATACGACGAATACACCCAGAGCCGCAACGATTTACGCTTGCAGCTCACCATCGATCTACGACTTCAGCGCACCGCCCGCCGCCTGCTCACCGAAACCGTCAAAACCTCCCAAGCGAAGCGTGGAATCCTCATGGTGATGGACGCCCGCGACGGTTCCATCCTCTGTTCCACCACCTACCCGTCCTACAACCCCAATGCTTATTTTGAGGCAGATGTTGAGCGGTTTAAGAATTGGGCATTAAGCGACCTCTACGAGCCGGGATCAACCTTCAAGCCGCTCAATGTGGCGATCGCCCTCGAAGCCGGAGCCATCCAACCGGACGATCGCTTCGATGATCCCGGCCAGATTTTCGTCGGGGAATGGCCGATTGCAAACTTCGATTATGAGGAAGCGGGTGGACGCGGCAATATCAGCGTCACCGAGATTCTGCGCGATTCGAGCAATGTGGGCATGGTCAAGATCATCAGCCAGCTCAAGGCGACAGATTATCATGACTGGCTGACTCGCCTGGAAGTCGATCGCCTCACCGGAATTGATTTACCCTTCGAGGTTCAAAGTCAGCTCAAAAGCCGTGACACCTTTGAGATCAGTCCGATCGAACCAGCGACAGCCGCCTTTGGTCAAGGACTCGCCATCACCCCCATCCAACTCCTCAAACTCAACGGCATTTTGGCCAGTGGCGGCCAAATTGTAACACCCCACGTGGTGCGTGGCCTGGTGGACAGTGACGATCGTGTGGTCTGGACACCCGACTTTCAGCCTCCCCTTCGGGTGCTATCGCGTTCCAGCACCCAGGCCACGATCGCCATGATGGAGGAGGTCGTTTCCACAGGAACCGGTAAAAATTCTCAAATTGAGAATTACCGCATTGCCGGTAAAACCGGCACATCTCAAAAAATTAATGCCCAAGGCGGTGGCTACTCTGAAAATGCGATTGTGGCCAGCTTTGTCGGCATTATGCCCGTCGAAGATCCGCGATATGTGATTCTAGCCGCGATCGACGAACCCCAAACCGGACGAGCTGGCGGTGTGCTTGCAGCACCGATCGTCCGTCAGATGATTGAACATTTAATTGCGATCGAAAAAATTCCGCCCAGTCGATCCGCTCCCTAAGTTTTATCCCTGTTCATCATTACTGTCATTCCTTTAGTAAGGTTGTCACAACAAGACTGGCAAC
Organism: Coleofasciculaceae cyanobacterium RL_1_1; assembly: GCA_012033105.1. Classification (GTDB taxonomy): domain Bacteria; phylum Cyanobacteriota; class Cyanobacteriia; order Cyanobacteriales; family Geitlerinemataceae; genus RDYZ01. Next base: position 13,655 of record JAAUPN010000043.1, on the reverse strand, counting down.
CGGCAGATTATAGATCCGAGATCCGAAACTATCCGTTAATTGGGAAGGCTTGAAACGCCGCCACAACCCCAAACAAAACGAATAAAACACCGCCCAAAAAGGTAAGCCAGCGCTCTGAAATTCGACCCGCAATCAATTTGCCACACATAACCGCGATCGCGCACAAATTGCATGACCCAGAATCGCCCCTAGAATCACACCGATCGCATCGTTATTCGCCGCTAACGTAATCGTCGCAAACTGTGTGCGATCGCCCCATTCCGCCACAAACGTTAGCGTTAATGCTTTCAAAATAATCGAAAGAATAGAGGCATTATCCGCGAGATGATCCTTTTGATCGACCTCCGCTTCGGCTTCTTTTTGCTCCTCATCAAGCCCCACCTCAGGGCTAATGCGGCTTGCATCGTAGATTAACTTAAAACCAAAACCCAAAAATAAGACAACCGTTGCAATCTCAACGTAGTGTTGCGGCAGAATGCTAACCGTTTTTCCGAGTAAGACTGATAAAATAGTCATCAGAAATAAGGCGATCGTGACACCAATAAAAACCCAACGACGTGGATGCCGCATGGCTAGAATAGCAGCAATAAAAAACGTCTTATCGCCCAATTCTGAAATTGTAATTAGTAGTAATCCTGCGGTAAAACCAGTTAACATTCGAGTGTTTTTCTCATATTTTTCTCATTTTTAAAGTGAATTGAAATTATCCTTTCATAATTTATTTTACTCTTGAGATAATATCACTTCTGCACAATCTAAAAGATACTTTGATGCGAGTTTAAGCGCATTTTTTGAGGCTTATGGCAGCCAGTGGGGACGAATGCCCGCTAGACTAAGCGGTTCGATCGTCGGTTCTACAGCGGAAGATTCGGACGTTGAGCGCACATCATTCAGCGGTACGATCACCTGTAAATCCCCGCCAACAATGGCTTCACCAGAGGGGGTACGAGGGGTGTCGAGCCGTTTCTCTTGAGGCGCTTCCGTTTGGAGCTGGTCGAAAATAATCGCTTGGCCGTCAGGCGAGAGGCTGAACTGTAGATCGCGTTGATCGGTTTCAAAACGTGCGAGTTCGCGTAGGGTGAGATCTGTGAGATCGATCGCCACAATCTGTGGTTGTGCCTGATAGGTTTCGGTATCTAACTCGGTGAGCAATAGTGCATAAAGTACCTGACCGGTTGGATCAAATTGAGCATCAATTACCGTGCCGGTTAGTGTTAGTAATTCCTGGGGAACGTCTTGATTGACCGAAAAGAAGATGGATTGTGTATAGTTCGGATTGAATTTGAGTAACGCGAGTTGCTGGCCGTCATCGCTGATATCAAGGGCGCGACCAAACTCAGGGAAAAAGACGATCAGTTGAGCGGGATCAATCAGTGGATCAAGGGAAATGATCGCGATCCCTTCCCGCTGAGATAGGGCGATCGCCGTTCCATCCGGCATGAGGGTAAACAGGCCACCGGGTTCGGTTTGAATCGGGAGTGTTTCACCGTCACGGATGAGCCAGAGGCCAAAATTCGCGCCGGGATTTTGCCGATCGGCACGCTGCACAACGATCGTGTCATCGTGTGAGGCCAGGACGAATTGTAGAGTTTGATAGTCTGAATCATCAAGCACCTTCGTTAATCGTCCCGCCGGTTGACCCGCAATGCCGGTCGTGACGCTGTAGAGCTGAACATCAAGCAAGCGCTGATCGGTGGCATTACGATCAACCGCTGAAAACAGCAGTTTGTCACTGCCAAAATAGGGATAGTAGTCCATTACGCTCAGATCGGGCGGCGTTAGGACGGTTTTCGCATCTCGCGTGAAGTTATACATCACAAGACGACCACGCTCGTCGGGTTCCGTACCGATATAGGCGATCGCCCGATCGGCACTCCGAAACGTGGCCGAAAAGGGCGCAATCTTCACCTCGGGCTTGTTCGCTAAATGTCCATCTGTCAGACTGAGGCGAAAGTCAAAGCCGTAGGGAGCAGGCTGATCTAGGGTATAGATTAGCTCCCGATTGTTCCAGTTAAATTGACCGGGCAAAGCGGGATCAATTTTGAGATTTGCTTCGATACTGGCATGATCGACAGCGTGAGAAAACACTAGGGAAAAGGATCGATCGTCAGCTCGAATTGATTGCCGATCCGCCCAGCTAAAGCTACGCACACGGGGAGACCCTGGATACACCATCACCACAATCATCGCGCTCACCACAGCTAGGACGATCGCTAGCAGAATCGACTTTCGGCTTCTCATTCGTGTCCACATCGGGTCTCCACCTCGCTAATACCAGTATTTCGGCCAAACCAAATCCGAGCCAGACTAAAATACCCGACAAACACGAAAATTGCAGAACGTGTTTATCGGGTATTTAGTAGCCATGATAACGGCTAGCTCGATCGAGCTAACTTCTTACCGCAGCTTAGGGTCTATTCCAAGGGAAAAACCTTAGAACAAGCCCAGCGTGAGTGACTTGTCGATCGGCATTGCTGCACCGATACCGAGCCACAGGGTCACAGCCGTACCAAACAGGAAGACGGTCATGGCAACCGGGCGACGGAACGGGTTTTGGAATTTGTTGACGTTCTCGAGGAACGGAACAACCATCAGACCCAGGGGAACCATCGTTTGCAGCACGATACCCAACAGTTTGTTCGGGACGATGCGCAAAATTTGGAATACGGGATAGAGATACCACTCGGGCAGAATCTCGAGTGGCGTTGCGAACGGGTTCGACGGCTCACCAACCATAGCCGGGTCTAGCACAGCGAGACCGACGAGGCAGGCGATCGAACCAAGGATAACCACCGGGAAGGTGTAGAGCAGATCGTTCGGCCAAGCGGGTTCACCGTAATAGTTGTGACCCATGCCTTTGGCAAGCTTGGCACGCAGAGCCGGATCGCTCAGATCAGGTTTCTTGAGTACAGACATGTTATTGAAAAATCTCCTGGGCGGGGGCGGTTGTCGCTTCGATTCCAGAATGTAGAGGGAGCTAGAAACAAAGCTAGACCGACGCAAGTTAATGCCAGTCTAGCAAACTTTCCCGGACGCTCTGCTTGTCTCGAATCGAGAAAACATGACACCGTCAAACATTAAATAGCGGTAAAACACGACTCCACAGACTCCTGCGGCTCGCACACTTAACCAAACGTGTCAGTGGAGGGTGAGCGGAGCGCAGGATTGCTCGATCGCGCGATATCTCGGTGGGCTTACAAAGGACCCGAAATACCCTGTTTGCGGATCATCAGGAAGTGGGTCAGCATGAACACTGCGATCAGCCAGGGCAGAACGAAGGTATGCAGACTGTAGAAGCGGGTCAGCGTAGCTTGGCCGACGCTTGTACCGCCACGGATGAATTCAACCATGGTGCTACCAACGATCGGAATCGCTTCGGGGACGCCGCTCACAATTTTCACAGCCCAGTAACCCACTTGATCCCACGGCAGAGAGTAGCCGGTGACACCGAAAGACACGGTGATCGCCGCCATCGCAACGCCGGTAACCCAGGTCAGCTCACGGGGATTTTTGAAACCACCGGTGAGGTAGACACGGAAGACGTGCAGGATCATCATCAGCACCATCATGCTGGCCGACCAGCGGTGAATGGAGCGAATTAACCAACCGAAGTTCACTTCGTTCATCAGGTATTGAACAGAGGTGAAGGCTTCAGTTACCGTCGGTTTGTAGTAAAACGTCATGGCAAACCCGGTGGCGAATTGCACCAGGAAGCAGACGAGCGTGATACCACCGAGGCAGTAAAAGATATTGACGTGCGGAGGGACGTACTTATCAGTGATGTCATCGGCGAGCGCTTGAACTTCCAGGCGCTCGTTGAACCACTTGTACGCCTTAGATTCTGTGACTTCTTTCGAGAACATAAAGCCAGTGCGTGGATATATTGCGTTTTTTGAAGGTTCCGATCGCACGATATTGACATCGTCAACGAGTCGGACTCAGAGTATACAGAGGTTATGGCGGTTTACCGCAGGCGATCGCGCCATGGCGATCCCCCGAGCTGCTGCGTCTAGGTTCCATCGTTAACGAAACTACCGACAGGAGCGGGCTCGTATCAGTGACTGCGTAACGCTCTAGAGATCCTTACTTACTAAGAAAATGTAACACAACTTAGCAGTTTGCCTCGGATGGCTTCGGGATACATTCTTTTAAATTCTGACAGATTTTGCTCGACTTCAACCATTCATCGAACCCAACCCGTCTACCCGACGAATCATCGTTCGGATCATTGGTCCGCGAGCGCGGTGTCACCTTTCAGACCGGTGATGCATTCTATCGGAAGTCGAGCCGCCTGAGTCGTGATCTATCGGTACTGGCCGGAGCCATTGAGCGATCGCGCCTCGGCTCATTGCAGGTGTTGGATGCGATGGCGGGCAGCGGCGTGCGGGCGTTGCGCTACTGGCAGGAGGCCGGGGCTACGGATCTATTGGTGAATGAAGGGAATCCGGATGTGCTGCCACTCCTGCGTGCAAATCTGGCCGCATCGATCGCCGCTGGAGTCACAACCCTCCTGGGCAATGATGCCAATCGTGCCTTTTTTCAGTGCTACATCGACGACAACTATTACGACATCGTGGATGTGGATGGCTTCGGTGCGCCGGTTCCCTGGCTGAGTACGAGCCTGTGGGCGGCACGGCTGGGCGGCTTAGTCTATCTGGCGAGTACGGACGGACGGACGGCCACGGGACATCTACCGGAGCAAAGCTTACGGATATATGGTGCACGGGCGCGATCGCATCCCGCCGCCCACGAGCAGGGATTACGCTTGATGATCGGCTCGCTTCAGCAACAGGCAGCGGTTAAAGGGTTTGGGATTGCACCGGTGTTTTCGCTGTTTCGTGGCGAGGTTTATCGCGTCATGGTGCGTTTAACCAAGGGGCAAAAGTTGCACGATCGCAACTACGCCTATCTCGGGTACTGCCATGATTGCGGTAACTATCAGGTTTTGCCATGGCACAAACTTGGACAAGCCCACTGTCCCCACGACGGTCTGCCGCTAACCTTATCCGGGCCGCAATGGGTTGGTGAGCTACACGATCGCGCCTATCTCGAGCAGATGCACACGGAGGCGATTCAACGCGACTGGTCGGATGTGGCGAACTGGTTGACCTGTGCGATCGACGAAGCCGAGATGCCGCCCTATTTCTTTAAGCTAGGGGAGATTGGTAAGCGGGGACAGATGGATATTCCGAAACGCGACCAGTTGATCGCGGCACTCCGCGATCGTGGCTTCCAAGCCAGTCTAAGTCACGTTAACCGGGAAGCATTCAAAACCACGGCAGATTTACAAACCTGTGTTGCGATCGCCAAAACCTTCGGTACACGTGTGTCGCAACAACGTCATGATCGGCATCATCTGACGCCATAGCTACGATAGACAGATCCTCGGATCGCTCGCTCAGGCAAGCGTGAAATGCCAGAGCTGATCCGCCATAGCAGCAAACCTCAAACATCCACACGACCAAGATTGACGTAATGACTAGCGAGAACCCTAGAATATCTTAGGGGGACTGATAAGATAACCCGAGAAACTCTAATAATCATCATCCATACGACAGAATTGAATCTAGGATTTTAGCTCTATACTTTTGAATTTTTTATCTTATTTATCTTAGAACTAGAATAACAGTTATAGTCATTCGCCTTAAGTCTGAGATACTTCAATGAGCACTGAGCCTAGCCGAAGTGCAGTTTTGGGTAAACACAGACCAAGTCTGGGTGCTTCATTTTTAATGAGTAACGACTATAAAATCATTCACTGGCTTGAAAAATAAAACTCAACAGTCGCAGATTCAGATCTGATCGTGCTGAACTTAACCATAGATGATTCGATTCTAAAATTCATGTCGCTTTCAGTCTAAACTCTTACTCTTATAACTGCGCTCACTGCGGTCATATTTCAATAAGCCGACAAAGCTATTAAAAATTATTCAAACCATGGACTCTTCCTTGCTTGACTCATTAGTCCGTTGCGTTAAACAAGAACTATTACCCAATTTAGAATTTAGAAGCATCAATCCTCACGATCCAGTAAAGGTCTACACACTTCCACCTCCCTGGGAACTAGCCGGAGTTGGCAACTATGCTGCCGTATTTTCTCACCCTAAATTTCCTGATTTAGTGGTTAAAATTTATGCACCAGGTAGACCTGGAATTGAAGAAGAAATCCTTGTCTATCAACGTCTTGGTCAACATTCTGGTTTTTCTCAATGTTTTTATTCAGACGACTCTTTTTTGATTTTAAAACGGATCTATGGTGTCACACTGTATGACTGTGTTAATCAAGGATTGAAAATTTCGGAGCAAGTTATTCTTGATGTAGATTCTGCGTTAGAGTATGCAATACAAAGAGGTTTACGACCTCATGATGTTCACGGTCGCAATATCATGATGCAAGACGGACGAGGAGTCGTTGTTGATGTTTCTGATTTTTGCGTCATGATGCAATGAGAAAGTCTTGGAGTGATTTACGTTGGGCTTACTACAAATTTTATCTACCAGTTATTGCGCGATTTTCTTGGCGCATACCATACCGTATTCTTGACCTTGTTCGTAAACTGTATCAACTGACCCGTCGGTAACTAAAAAAATAGAGCGCATTTTTTAGTTCATTTTTTAAGTGATTGACAGACCATTGGTTAATTTTTAACGAACTCGTTATGGCGACACGTCATATTATTGGCTTAACTGGGGGAATCGCAACTGGAAAACGACGATCGCAACAGCGATCGCCGATCATTATGGGTTAACTATCCTCGATGCGGATCTCTATGCACGTGAAGCCGTAGCCATCGGCTCACCAATCCTCAAGGCGATCACCGATCGCTATGGAGCGGATTTATTGTGTAACGATGGAAGTCTTCATCGATCTCGGCTCGGTCGCATCATCTTCGCCAATACAGCCGATCGCCTCTGGCTAGAAGCCCAAATTCATCCCTTTGTCCATCAGCGTTTTCAGCAAGATCTGCCGAGCGCTAGCAACCCCCTAATCTATGTCGTTCCTTTACTCTTTGAAACCGATGCGATCACCCTGGTACAGGAAGCTTGGGTTGTCTGGTGTTCCCCGGAGGAGCAGCTTGCACGGCTCATGCAGCGAGACGCTCTTGATCGCAACGCTGCACAACAGCGCATCGCCGCACAAATGCCACTGAACATCAAATGCGATCGCGCCGATCTCGTTCTCGATAACTCTGGCGATCGTGATCGTTGGCGAGAACAAGTCCGAGATCGGTTAGGCTGAATTTTAGGGACGACAAAGTTTTGATCTATTCGATATCACCACAGTTATTTCAACCGTCAGCGATGAAGCTTTACATTTAAATCACAGGTAAATCAAATCACAGGTAAATCACAGGCTAGATTCATATATCTATAGCTCACCCCGATCAGTTGCTTCGAGCATACCCATTCCCAATCTACGATTTTTCCTTCGTCAACGTGCGTCAATTTTGTTCTCGAGTTTTTCTCCGATTCATCTCATTTACGATCGCGACCAGCCTGCTGAGTACAACCGTAATCCCCGCCTTACAGACCGGTGCCTCTGCCCATACTCTAAATCTTTCCCGCCGTCGAACATTCAACGAACTCATTGAACACAGTGAAAACCTGGCCTTACGAGGTGAAATTCCTGCGGCCTTGGCCATGCTAGAAGAAGCAGATACCTTAAATTCACTGTGGGGAGTGAACGCGACATCCTGGAATATTGTGTGTTGGTATGGCAGCTTGTGGAACTATGCCAATGATGTGATCCAAGCCTGCAATCGAGCGGTAGATCTAGAACCCAATAATATTGAAATTCTCGATAGCCGTGGACTTGCTCGCTCGTTAATTGGCGATGTCGATGGTGCGATCGAAGACTTTTCGACTTTTATCCGTGAAACCAACGATGAAAACCGACGCTATCAACGTCAAAATTGGGTTCAGATGTTGAAGGTCGGCGAAAATCCCTTTACAGAAGAGGTTTTGCAAATGCTGTTTATTGACTAAAGCGTGAGATCAAATCACATCTCTTCTTAACCCAGCTTGAATAATCTCGTTAAATCATCTAGAAAGAGAGTAACTGACTGGCTGACTTCAGCCTTTAGATTGACAAAGACTCCCATCAATCAAAATCAATACTTCTAGATTTTTGATGATAAAAGGAGCCAAACTTGTTGGCTTAACTAAAACCCAAACTAGGAACAAATAGAGTCTATAGCGTAATTTTTATGATTTATGATAATGATCGAATTTCAATTTTTGTTGATGGCAATAACATGTTTTATGCACAGCAAAAAAATAACTGGTTTTTTGATCCCAGGCTTGTTTTAGACTTTTTTCAAAATGAACGCTCCGGGATGAGTCTGGTTAATGCTTTTTGGTACACCGGACTCAAAGATCCACAGGATCAACGCGGGTTTCGTGATGCTTTAATCGGTCTTGGATATACCGTCCGCACGAAAATACTGAAAGAGTATTATGACGATGCATCACGGCGCTACTCCCAAAAAGCTAACCTTGATATTGAAATTGCGATCGACATGTTTAACACAGTTGATCAGTACAATCGTGTTGTCTTATTCAGTGGAGATGGTGATTTTGAACGGGCGATCGAGTTACTACGATCAAAGAATACGCACATTACAGTCGTCTCAACGGAAGGAATGATTGCCCGTGAACTCAGAAATGCTGCTGATCGTTATATCGACCTTAATAGAATTCGGAATTACATTGAAAAAGTAGATTCCTAAACGTCAGTCACAACTGATTCTAAAAATCCTGAGATCTCAGGACTAAAATCTAATAATCCGTTTCAAAGCAAAGTACTTAAATCTTCGGCGGCCTCATTGAGTAGCTGCGTCCCAGTCTTAACCTGACTGATACCCGAAGCACTTTCTTGAGCAGCACTGTTCAGCGCACTCATGGCTTCGACAACCTGTTGAATAGCCGTTACCTGCTGCTTGATGGTTAACGAAATCTGCTGATTATTCAGAACAACGCGATCGACGGCACTTTGAATACCAGCCAGTGAATTCGATGTTTCCTGAGAGCGGATCACACCGGACTCTACGGTCTTCGTACCTTCATCGGTAACCATAACTGTGGAGTTAATTGCAGTTTGAATATCGGCAACAAGGTTGCCAATTTGCGCGGCAGATTGTTTGCTGCGATCGGCTAATTTACGGATTTCACTCGCAACGACAGAAAAGCCGCGACCGTGTTCCCCCGCTCGAACCGCTTCCACGGCAGCATTTAAGGCCAGCATATTCGTCTGATTGGCTAGGTCACTTACGAGCGTCGAAATATTACCAATCTGATTGGTTTGCTCGCTCAGTCGCAAAATTTGCTGGGCGATCGCGCCAACTTTATCCTTGAGTAAAACCATACTTTCCATCGTCAGCGCGACCGCCTGAGTTCCGCTTTCTGATTCTTGCAGCGCTTCACGAGCGCTCATGGTGGCCGCTTCGGCCTGTTCCATCACCTGACGAGCGGAGGCATTGAGCTCATCCATTGTGGTGGTGGTTTGGTTCACGGATGCCGCTTGTTGAGCTGTGGCGCGTTCCTGTTCTGCGATAGTTGCGGCAATTTCCGATGAAGAACTCACGATCGAGGAAGAAGCACGATCGAGCTGCTTTGCAATAAGCTGTGTAATAAACCAATTCATGAACACGCCAACACCAATTAACGCCGTAGCGGACAATATCGCCACGAAACGCAAGACCTGAAGTGAATTTTTCTGGCGCACTTCTACCTGTCCAACCAACTCAATTTGGCGTTGACGAAATTGATCAAACAGAGCCGAAATATTATCCGCGAGGTCACGAGCACCATTCGCTCTCCAGCGTTGAATTGCAGCCTCTGTCTTGCCTGAATCCACTAAGTTGATGAGTTCGTCATTCAGAGTGTTTAGCTTTACTAGTTCCTGATTTAACGTCGCAAAAATTTCACGCTGTTCAGGATCTGTCAGCCAATTTTCGAGTTCTTGGCCATATTCATCAAGCTGGCTTTCTGCCAATGTATAAGAATCTAGAGAGTCTTGATTTTTTTCTAACAAGTAACCTCGTACTGCTCGTGAGGTGATCTGCATATTCAGAGCGACCATATCAATCCGTTCAAGATTTTCTACGAATCTTTGAAGTTCCTCTGATGTTGCTCGTACAGAGCGGACATGAAACCAAATTAAACTACTAGAAACGATCGCAACCAGCACCGGAAGGGTATATCCGATTGCAATCCAACGTCCAATTTGGCCGCTTGCTTTTGTCGTCTGAATCATCTAAAAATCTCGAATTTCAGTCAAAAATGTTCACGGACTTAGGATTCAGCCTAGCTGAAGATGGAGATTCCATTACTTCTTCCGTTTAGCTGAAGCAGCTAATCCAGCTTCTTTTAAGAAAATAGAATCTTTGACAAGAATCAAAGAGGGGATTCTATCAACTCTCTAAGCGTTACATTGAATGACAATCGGTGGACTATGAGACTGCGTGTATGAATGTCTATATTCATCATACGTAGGCTTTTTTCTTCCCATGAGTTTGGTATGGGAAAAATTAACATCTTTGTCAATATCTGTGAGTTGATGTTATGAAGTTTCTTCGTAATCAAGTGACCCGTTTTGAGGTGAGGAGGTAGAGGCGAGAATTTAGGCAGTGGCGATCGAAAAGGTATCGCCGGGAATGGGTAAAATGCTACGAACATCAGGATAGTGATCGGCGAGAGCTTGCTGAAATCCACTTTCGGTTCCAGAGGTGCTGAGTAAGCCATTTAGCACGCCGGTAAACTCGACATCACCGCGTGTGGTGGTGGGAATGATAAAGCGAGGCTGAAGCAAACACGCGACCTCGAGGGCGGCAGCTTCGCCTTTAATGAAAGCGCCCACGATCGGCAAATTCAAACCAACGATCGGGATGATCGCTGCATCGACGGGGTCGGCAGCTTCGAGGCTGGGGCGATGGTGATAGCCGTGGGGTTCGTAGTACAGACTGCCAGTGGCGCTCCGAATAAAGTAGGCGTTTTCGAGTAGGGTTGGGCTGATGGGGGCTCCTGGAATGGCTTCGATCGTGATGCCTGTAAGGGTTGTGCTTTGACCGTGTTCGAGGGTTGTGATGTCGGTGTAGCCTAGGTCGCGGACGACGCTAGCACCGTTCGGAGAGGCGATCACGGGGATGGAGGAGTCGAGCTGTTTGAGGGTTGGAGGGTGAGCATGGTCTGGTAGACCTTGAGAGAGCAAGATGGCGTCGATTTTCTCGGGAATGGCTTTAGGTTTGGTGCGATCGCCTTTAAAAAACCAGGCTTGGTTGGCGAACATCAAGGAACCGACTAACCATGGATCGAGCAGAATATGGGTTCCGTTAAAGTCAAATAACCACGTGTTGCTGTCGAGGTAAGTTAGCTGCATCGTAAATGAATGGTGAGTGAGGGGTGGATGAGTGGCGGATGAAATGTAGAGGGTTATGTCAAGAAATTAAAATATGCCTGAAACACGATCGACCTATCATGACAAGACTTATATGGGTTCTCTGAGGGTCGATCGTGTTTTGTGAGGCTTGTCGTGAGTGGCCTTCAAGATTTCTGAACAGCCTGTTAATATAGCGCCGGATAAAACGGAATACGGTTTTATTATCACGTATGGATGAATCGTTGTTCTGCCAGTAATTTTTGCGAGCCTTACTTGAGTCGGCTTTTCGTATTGTCCTGAATTCAGGTCGGACTTGAACAAGTCTGATACGATCACGGTAAGGTACACAGCCGACAGTCACCTAGCTTCTACGGCGTAGGCGATTCTTCGTCTATACCGATGCGATGTATATCGATATATATCTAGGGTATCCACCCAATTCTTCTGCACCAAGATCATGGCGAAAACGGCACATCATAATCTCAAAGGTCAGAGCCTCGAACTCTTGCAACAGTACCGTCAAGAGCCTTCGACCCAGATCCGTAATCAGATCGTTCAACTGAATCTCGGTCTTGTCCGTAAGGAGGTCTATCATTGGCTGGAGAAGTGTAATGAATCCTATGATGATCTCCTGCAAGTTGGCAGTATGGGTCTGATTCGGGCGATCGAGCGGTTTGATGCCTCAAAGGGAGTTGCATTTAGCTCCTTTGCAATTCCCTACATCGCGGTGAAATTCAGCATTACTTACGCGATCGCAGCACGACGGTACGCATTCCGCGTCAATGTCTTGACCTGAAGCGCAAAGCTTCCCGTGTGGCTCAAACTCTCTGTGATGAACTGGGTCGGATGCCGAATGATACTGAAATTGCAGCACGTCTTGGAGTTTCTCTCGATACCTTAGACGATGCGCATCTGGGCTACCGTAATCGGGATTTACTGAGCCTGGATGCTCCTGTTAGCTCACAAGAAGAGGAAACGCTTTCGCTCGGATCGACGGTTCCCGATCAACGCTACCGCAGCTTTCAACTCGCGGAGGAGGATCGACTCCTGTTACAGCAAGCGCTAACCAGATTAGAAGCTGGAACGTGTAAGGTGTTGGAGTTTGTGTTTTGCATGATATGACCCAAAAAGAAACGGCTGAACAGTTGGGGATCAGTGCAGTTACGGTGTCGCGTCGCCTTAAAAATGGTCTGGCCTCGCTGCGATCGAGCCTGCATGGCAACCATGACAATCCAAACTTGAAGCCATAAAGGATTGAGTTTCGATAACTATGCCCTAACTTGTGCCACGTTGAGTTCGGGTGATACAACAGGGTGTCGATTCATTTCGATTGATGACAAACTTTAAACCATGAGTCGGTGGATCTGATGTGCCTAAATGAGATTCACCGACTCATTATTTTGTCTTTTTTTTGCGTGGATTATCGTGATCAGGCAAAGGTTGATCGAGTTGTATTGAATCGAGTTTTATCGAGGGGCTAGAGCGAAACAGAATGGGTTTAACAGTGAGCGGGTTGAATGGACGGGTATTGCAGCGAGAGTGGTTATCGAATGTTGGCTCAGATATTTTGGCGGGTCTGCTGGTGGCTCTGGCGCTGATTCCGGAGGCGATCGGCTTTACGATTTACGCCGGTCTTGATCCAAAAATTGGCCTGTTTGCTTCGTTTACGATGTCGGTGACGATCGCGGTGTTCGGTGGGCGGATGGCGATGATTTCCGGTGCGGCGGGGGCGTTGGCGCTGCTGTTTAAACCGCTGGTGGCTTCCCATGGCTTTGACTACGTGATTGCAACGACGATCCTGACCGGGATTTTGCAGCTCATTTGGAGTGCAATCGGTCTAGGGAAACAGCTTCGGTTTGTCTCCCGTGGCGTTATGGTCGGTTTTGTTAACGCGCTGGCGATTTTGATTTTTCAAGCCCAGTTACCCGAGCTCGATAACGCGAAACTGGCGGTTTACCTCATGGTGGCGATCGCCCTCGCAATCATCTACATCTTGCCGCGTTTTACGACGATCATTCCGTCCCCTCTAGTTGCGATCGTTGTACTCACAATGTTTTCGATCACTCAAGGTCTGGATGTGCCGACGATCGGTGATAAGGGCGAGCTGCCAACTTCACTGCCAAGCTTCATGTTGCCCAACGTGCCGCTTAACCTGGAAACGCTCGGGGTGATTTTTCCCTATGCAGTGATGCTGTCGATCGTTGGTTTACTCGAATCATTCCTCACGGCGAACGTGGTGGATGACCTGACCGATTCGTTTAGCGATAAAAATCGTGAG
>JAAUPN010000216.1 GCA_012033105.1 Coleofasciculaceae cyanobacterium RL_1_1 | reverse complement strand
CCGATTAAATTAGGACACTCTCATCTAAGTTAAGAACCGCACTTCGACTCCGCTCAGTGCTCTCAGCTTTTTTTGATCAGTCCTAAGCAAATCGTTTTTGCTATACATCTAAGACGAGAGCTTCTAGATTAGGAATGGCGGATATCCGATAACCTTTGGCTTTTACCTTCGTCAGGCTAATCGGTTTCGCCATTCTTGATCTTGAGTCTATGTGATTAGATATAAATCGAGAAGTTATGGATTTTTTCTCCCAAGCACTCAGCCCATTTCGCGCATTTAAACTTCTTTTCTGCACGCAGGGTTCGTTTGTATACTCGACTGGATGGCTAGAAAGTCTTGCAGATGGCTACCCTCAAACGAAAAAGGGATATACAATTCCGTGGATGAATTATGCGGTAATTCATCTGTTAAAACAGCGCCTAACTTCAGAACTCACCCTCTTTGAATATGGAAGTGGGTACTCGACGTTATTTTACGCGCGACTTGTTCAGCAAGTTACATCCATCGAGTATGACAAAAAGTGGTTTAATTTATTACGAAAAAAATCCCAAAAAATGTAGATCTACATTTTTTGACTACGTTCCAGATGGTGAATATAGTAAATTCATCCGATCAAAACAGCAAAAGTATGATGTTTTGGTTGTCGATGGGCGCGATCGAGTTCGCTGTATTTATCAAGGTCTTGAATGTCTCACAGACACTGGCGTAGTTATTCTTGATGACTCACAACGCTCTAGATATTCGGAAGCATTGGAGTATCTGAAACAAAATAACTTTAAGTGTCTCGATTTAATTGGAATTAAACCAGGTACATCCGCAGTTTGCCAAACAACGATCGCCTATCGTGACAACAATTGTCTTGGATTGTAAATAAACATTGTGTCATGGCAATGAAGAGCAAAGACCTTTATCGTTCCTACTTGGAAGTAAGAACGATAAAGGTCTATATGTTATGGTCAAAATTTGCAAAATTTGATCAAGATGCGGTGCAACGGTTCTAGAAACGTTGGGACAGGCCGAAATACAGGCGGAAATCTCCTAGGCCATTGACGGCAGCATCAAGGCGCAGCACATCAACGATCGGGATACCATCAAATAAAAGACCCGCACCCAAGGCCACACCACCACCGGGCTTGGTGCGCACAGGACCCGGTTCACCCGGCACATTATCGCTGGAGGCGAAGTCTGTGCCATAGCCAGCGTAGATCGAACCGCGTAGGCTATCGAAAAAGCCGTTATCGACATTCAAGATCGGAAAGCGGTACTCGGCGAGTAATTGCGCGAAGCTCTTGGATGTGCCAACATCGCCGGTTCCAAACCCGCGCACTGAGTGATAGCCACCCATGGAGAAGGCTTCATAGGGCGGGAAATCATCCCCCAGGATTGTACCGGCTTGGAGGTTAAGGGCGAGCACCCGTGGCCCTTCGGCAAATCCGAAGAGGTTGAGTGGGATGTAGTGGATGAGGCCACCGCTCAGACGGTTGAAACTGAGGCTGGAACTGCCGATCGGGATGGATTGTTGAGTGCCGACTTGGTAGCGTGTGCCAGAGAGGGAGATGCCATTTTCGTTGGTTTCAACGCTGTCATGGTGCAAGAACAGACTCAGGTAGAGCAAGTCGTCGTCGCCGTCATCGTCGTAGGATAGGCGGTTACCGGAGAGAACGTTGCAGGCCGGTGCGATCGGATTGGTTCGGAAGCAACCATCTCGGGCGAATTCATCATCACCAAAGGCACTATTGCTAATACGAACGTGCTGATAACTCAGGCCGGGTACAAGGACGGTGGTTTCAGTTTCGAGCGGGATGAATAGCTCGAAGGATGCACCCAGACGATTGACCCAGGGTTCATGCTCGTCACCACGCGGCAAAAAGACTTCGGAATAGGGCGCGTCTTCTGGGGCGAGAAAAACGGTTTCGGTGGAGTTCATGAACCCGGTGCGGGCGCGGTAGCCCAGGCGAGCATTGTCGCCAACGATCGCCGCTTGGGTATAGCTTGCATCGAGACCGGCGACGGTTTCCCCTGCTGTGACGCTAATCGCAGCGGTACGGCCATCATCATCCCGTAGCTTCACTGCTAGTTCAGTGAAAATACCCCGCTCACGGGTCACCCCACCGCCTGGAGCAAAGAAGAAGCCGGTACGGAGATCGTCGAGTTCGTCCTGGCTATACACTTCGGGGGCTGATCCGGCGATCGGGCCTTTGATGGGGCGGATGCGGGAGACACCATCGCCAAATTCGAGTAGTGATTCTGCGGTATCGATTACCTCTTCAGCATCGATCGCCATCAGACTTTCGCCCTGTTCTTGCGGAGCGGTGATGTTGCTCGCCGTCATAGTTTCCGGCGTGGCATTCGTCGTCGCGATCGAGGGGTCAGCCGATTCTGACTCTGGCTTTGACGGTAACTCGACGTCGAGCGATGGGGCGACGGCGGTGGCATCGATCGCATCGGTATGGGTTGCGGCTACCTCGATTTCTGTCGCGGAACTGGAAGCAGGGTTGATTGCTGAAGCTGTTATTGCTGCAAGAATGGCGATTAAGCCTGTGGGGGTCGATCGAAACTGAGAATACATGCGTTCACTCCTCTTCACCAAGTATGGTCTGGCTTAAACCCAGTGCGGCATGACAGGGCTCTGCAACCTGATTCTATCGGGGAGGGGAATGATGTGCATTTTCTTGTTCACAGGTATTTACGAGCTGTCATGCTATGTTGCAGATTAGGATCTGCCATCAATTTGGTGGGTATCGCTGACTGCGCCAGGGCTTACAGTCCCGAGGTTCGGTGCCGTTCGAGTGTTCTAACGCTGATTGAGTTCGGCGTCTATGATGACGGGTTGAAACGCTGTAGCCAAATTGACTAAGTTAACTGAACTTAACAATTGGCTGATACCAAATCCGTTGGTACACAGGACTGACGCACTGACCGACTAAAATCACGCAATACTGTGGGCGCATTGCCATGATCCCCCTACGAGTTTCGATCGTTTGCATCAGTCCTGTGATGCAGAAGTCGAGGGTCTAGCGAACCTCAATCATGCGTTCACTCCAGGTTTCAAGGATAGTTTTGAGTGAGCTAAGGGCGATCGGCTTGCTGATGTAATCATCCATGCCTGCGTCTAAGCATTGTTGGCGATCGCTGGCACGAGCATTGGCGGTGACAGCGATGGTGATGGTGTGGCGTGGAGTATTCTGTTCTTGATCGCGCAGCCATCGCACGACCTCAAAGCCGTCCATGATCGGCATATTGCAGTCGAGAAAAATGAGGTCGAAGGAATCATTCTGGAGCGCATCACGAGCGGTGCGACCGTCCTCGACGTAGGTAATGTTTGTACAGCCCAATAATTCAAGCTGTCGCTGAATGACAAAGGTGCTTACCGGTGAATCTTCAGCAACCAGAATTTTAAAGCTGGTGAGTGGATCTGGGGTGTGCGAGTCGCTGGGAGTTGATCGAAGCGTGGGATCAGAGTCGTGGGCGGCGGTGCTGGTGGCGATCAAATACGGTCTCGGATCGTGTGGCAGTGGGTGAAACTCGGGGGGCTGAGAGGTGGTAACGTCCATCACGGAGGCCGGATCGTTAGGAGATCGGTCTAGCAGACGGTGTGACGATTTGAGTTGTTTTAGCAGTTGTGACCAGGCAAGGGGGGAAATGGGTAGGGCGAGGGTTGCGATCGCCCCTTCCTCTTGGGCGCGTTCCGCCGCCGCGTCTGTCGGCTCTGAGGTTAAGCTGGCGACCCAGGATGTTTCCAGGGCTTGTGAGTTTAGATCGATGAATTTTCCCAGTCCGCCGAGTTTTAGATCAAGATAATCGATCAGTGTGATCGTGTATGGGGCATTATTTTGTGAGGCTTGACGCAAGCCGGTGAAGGTCTCCCGCCCATTCGCAAAGGTATGAATATCGAGGGTCGAAGACCAGCCTTCGGCCAGGTGGTTGATTTGATGATGAGCCTGAATCAACGCTTTGCTTAATGTCTGTTGCACCTTGGGGTGACTCGACACGATCGCGACTCGCAAACGTTGGGATGGGGCTTCGGGTGGAGCTTCGGGTGGAGCTTCGGGGGGAACATGGCGATCGGCGATCGGGGTCGAAGTGGGATCAGACGTACGATCGCGTTCAGCGGATGTTGTCGATTTCGTCGCGGCGGAACGGTCAAGACCTAGGGGGATTTCAAACCAAAAGGTTGACCCGGCGTGTAAAGCACTATCAACACCGATCGTACCTTGCATCAGGGTGACGATTTGCTTGCAGATGGCAAGTCCTAGCCCTGTGCCACCATGACGGCGAGTCGTCGAGGCATCGACTTGGGAAAAGGACTGAAAGAGTTTATGACAATCTTCGGGAGCAATCCCGACGCCAGTGTCACGGATTGCAAACCGGATATTGATGGAACTTGGATCGTGATGATTTAGGCATTGATCCGACGCAGAACCTGGCTCAAGGGGCGTGACTTCCACCGTAACCGACCCCGCCGCCGTAAATTTAATAGCGTTACCGATCAGGTTAAGTAAGATTTGGCGAATCCGAACCGGATCGCCCAGTAGGGTGTCCGGCAAGCGATCGTCGATCATCACCGTGAACTGAAGGTGCTTCTTTTGCAGTAATCCCTGCATTAACAGTCCAATATCCGTGATGGTGTCATGCAGGGAAAAGGCGATCGCTTCTAGCTCCATTTGTCCCGCTTCCAGCTTCGAGAAGTCGAGAATGTCGTTGATGATGTAGAGCAAGTCTTCACCACTACGTTTCAGCGTACGAATAAATTCCCGCTGATTGGGGTCAAGAGGTGTGGAATTCAGCAGCTCGGTCATGCCGATGATGCCATTCATCGGTGTCCGGATTTCATGGCTCATGTTGGCCAAAAAGCGGCCTTTTGTGAGGGTGGCGGCTTCTGCTGCTTTCAAAGCAGTACGCAATTCTGCGGTACGGATTTGAACCTGGTGTTCTAGATTTTGAGAGTAAATTTCGAGGGTTTTTGAATATTCGACAAGCTGAGTGTTGGCTGCCGAAAGTTGATCGCGTTGGTAGCGATTTGCGGCAATAAAAGCGGTGATGACCAGTGCTAACGCGGGCGAAAATACGGGAATGATCACACCGGCATACACCGCCCCCGCTGCGATCGCAAAATGATGCAGCAGCCGATCGCACTACCAAACACAACTCGCCAGAAATGCAACGTACAGACCTGACCAGGGCGACGATCGAACGAGTAAAACGTCACCCCCGCACCCACAATGGATGCCAACCCAATCCAGCCATAAATCAGCCCATGGGAGAGCAGACGGATCGGTAAGCGGGTTCCGGTGGCGACACTCACGAGATAGCTCACCGCATTGGCATGAACCACAACACCAGACATGAATTGCTGGTCTTGCGTCTGACTAAATAACCACTTGGATTCGTGGGGGGTGTTGAAGTTATCTTTGAGACTTGGAGCGATCGCCCCAATCAAAACAATGCGATCGCGAAATAACCGTGAATCATACCGCCCCGCCAACACCTCCGACATCGAAATCGTTTGGAAGCGATCCATTTGACCCCGATAGTCAAACGGAATTTGGTAACCGTCGATTTGGTCGATTGTTTGGGAGTAATAGTAGCCCCGATACGCGTCGAGGGGCATAAATTCAACCGCACCTAAGCGAACTTTAAACGTCTCCGAATCCAAGACCTCGGGCGTTATGCCATACCGCTTCGCAAGATACCGTTCTGCGAGGAGGAGCGCTAGAGAACTGCGAAACTCTTCGTCACCCGCCGCTTTCCAGCTCAACATGAGGCGACGGATACGCAGATCCGCATCCATAGGCAGATTCGCAAAACCCACGCGATTCTCTGCTTCTAGTATGGGAGGAGGCGCAACAATCTTAGATTGATTCGTCGCCAGACGATCAATGCCGTACAGCGATTCCATCGCCCCCATGAACTGATGAAGTTTCTGAAAATCGGCTGGATTACCAACTGGAATGTCACGAAAAATATCAAGGCCAACCGCGATCGGCTTTGCAGCATCAATGCGCTGGAGCAGATCGGCCAAAACTTGATCCGACAACGGCCAGGAAAGATCGACAACATCGGGTTCATCAGCATAGACAATCACAATGGATTCATCTACGGGTGCTTGAGGCCGCATTCGCAACAGCGTATCGTTCACCGACCAATCGACATCGCGCAAAAGACCGAGCGGTTGCAGTGCGCAGATACTCATTGCAATGATCGGGATCGTTGAGATGATCGAGCCGTACTGCTGCAAACGCTGGTAAATATGACGATATTGTCGCAACACCCAGAACGTAACCCTCCTTAAATGGGAATGACTTTATACAACAGTTTGTGGCTTACCGGATCAAGGTTGGTATCGAATCAACGTCTCGGATAAAGGAGAAGCAAACATGACCCACAGCGCAATGTAATTCTACGCCGCACTCATTTTGATCATGAGGGTGGTCAGTTTGCTAAACCTAGTGGTTGAATTCCCGCAAGTTCAAGCAACTCACTCCAAGGCGCATCGAGGCGATCGTCTTCAGGATAAGCTTGACGCGCCGTTGCTAATACCTCGATCGCCTCATACCAAAGGTTTGCATGTCGGTAAAACTCAACACGTGCTAAGACTTCAGACACCGAATCTTCACCAGGATGTTGAGCCACCACGCTTGAAGGTGAAACATCAAGAGTTGGTTCGACAACACGTTGGATTTGCCCTTGCGCGATCGGGTTATTTGGATCAATACTGCCAGAACACAGCACCTCTAAAAACCAGCGATAGGTCTGCAATGGAGCTAGCTCGACATCTGGCGGCAAATTAATCGTAACGATGCCACCTTGGTCGGGTAGCGCGATCGCCTCTGCACGGTAATACACCC
>JAAUPN010000215.1 GCA_012033105.1 Coleofasciculaceae cyanobacterium RL_1_1 | reverse complement strand
AAAAAGGCTTCGACCCAAATACCGGACTCCCCTCGCCCATCCCCAAATCAGCGCTAGAGTTTTTCGCCCCCCATAACGGTCAAGCCTCACCACTCACCGATCACGACACGCCCCGAGACGAACACGAGGGCATGGTCAGCGTGGGCTCAGACCTCATGCTGATCGTTTCACGACCGATCGTCACCAGCGATGCCCGTGGCCCCATTCGTGGCACCTTAGCCGTTGGGCGCTATCTCGATCAAACGCGGTTACAAATCCTGGAAGAGTCCACGCAACTGTCCCTCAAGCTCGTCTCGATCTACGAACCCATTCCCGAAGATTTTGCACTCGCGTTAGCAGCACTAGAAGACACCCAAAACTCATCATTTATCCAAGCGCTTCAGCGTGATGAGACCGGCGATCTGCGTATTCCCAAACGCGCCGATCGCATCTTTCGCCGCCCCCTGATTACCAATCCAGACACCCCGATCGAGCATATCGCCGGGTACACCCTCATTCGCGATCTCGACGGTCAGCCCGTCGCCATCATCCGAGTCGATAGCCCCCGCGAAATCGATCGGCAGGGACGATCCAGCGTCAGCTACTTCACGTTGACCCTGGCGATCGTTGGCGCTTTATTTAGCGGCTTAATGCTACTGATCGTCGAACGTTTGGTGATTTCTCCCGTGGCTCGCCTCAGTCGTGATGTGGAACGGGTCGGAGAATTGGCCGATCTGGCCATGCGCATCGAAGCCACAGGCAAAGACGAACTGGCCCAGCTTGCCAACGCGATTAATAACATGCTGGCTGCCCTCGATCGCGCCCAAGTTGAACGTGAAGACACCCAACAGCGCTATCAGCTCATGGCCGAAAATGCCACCGATCTGATCGCCCGCCAAACGCCAAACGGTCGTTTCCTCTACGCCTCACCAGCTAGCCAAAATCTTCTCGGCTACACGCCGGATGAACTCGTCGGCTGTGAGATGTCGGCGTTGGTCGATCCGGCAGATTGGCAAAATGTCAAACGGGCGCTCTTCCCGCTGTTTCCTGATTTGGGGGGAGCTTTAGGCGCAACGGTCAGCTATCAGATTCGTCATCGGGATGGTCATTTTGTCTGGTTTGAGACCACCAGCCGCGCGATTCGAGACCCCAAAACCAAGCGTGTACTGGAAGTGATCGCCGTCTCGCGCGACATCACGGAACGCAAACAGGCCGAACAGGAACTACGGGATAGCGAAGCCTCAATTCGGGCAATTTATAAGGTCACGTCGTCGCGGAAATTGGCATTTAGCGGCCAGCTCGATGGTCTGCTGCGTCTCGGGTTGCAGCGCTTCAGTATGGAGATTGCAATTCTGTCACGGGTCGAAGCGGATCGGGATCAGTTTACGATCGTCGCGACCCACTCACCCGGAAACGAACTCAAACCGGGCGATCACTTTGACCTCAGCGCCACCTATTGCGCCCAGACGATCGCGGCTGAAGACACGCTTCACTTTGAGTTTCTAGCGGCATCGTCCCAAGAGAACGTGCCACGCTTCGGTAATTTTCCGATTCAAGCCTATATCGGTACGCCCGTGATTGTGGCGGGCGAAATCGTTGGCACCCTTAGTTTTTCGAGTCGTACGCCTCTGATCGAACCCTTTAAGCCCGTCGATCGCGAAATTCTCAAACTGATGGCGCAGTGGATCGGAGGTGAAATCGAACGCCAAGAAACAGCGGCTGACCTCGCCCAAGCTCGCGATCGAGCCCTCGCTGCGACCCAGGCGAAAAGCGAATTTTTAGCGATGATGAGCCACGAAATTCGCACCCCCATGAATGCGGTCATCGGCATGACCAGCCTCTTGCTCGACACCCAGCTCAACCCTGAGCAGGGCGATTTCGTCGAAACCATTCGCAGCAGTGGTGACGCTCTGCTGACGATTATCAACGACATCCTCGACTTCTCCAAAATCGAATCCGGCCAGCTCGATCTCGAACAGCAACCCTTTGAGCTACGCACCTGTATTGAGCAAAGCTTGGATGTGGTCGCACCACGAGCCTCTAAAAAAGGCTTGGAGTTGGCCTATCTGATGGACGCCAACGTTCCCCTCGGGATTTTTGGAGATGTGACGCGTCTACGTCAAATTTTGGTGAACTTGTTGGGGAACGCCGTGAAGTTCACCGCAGAAGGCGAAATCATCGTCCATACGTCCGTGCGTCCTCTCTCCGTACCAATCATCAGCAATCCCCCTCCGAGCCTGAACCTCCAGGATGTGACCGACACGACCTACAATCCCCCCTCGTTTAGCACGACAACCACGCGCTATGAGCTGGAATTTGCGGTACGCGACACCGGCATCGGTATCTTACCGAGCCGAATGCATCGTCTGTTTCGATCGTTTTCCCAAGTCGATGCCTCCACCACACGGGAGTATGGCGGCACGGGTTTAGGGTTGGCGATCAGTAAGCAGCTTGCCGAACTGATGGGTGGACGCATGTGGGTCGATAGCAAGGGCATGTTTGCCGGAAATCCCCCTCCCGATCGCCAACCCAAAAGCAGCCTTGACACACCGGGCGCAACCTTCCATTTCACCGTCATCGCTGAAATTGCCCCGGCGGACTCGATCGCCCCTCAGATCCCCGATTTTTCCAGCCTCATCGACAAACACGTCTTAATCGTTGACGACAACCCCACCAATCGCAAAATTCTGACCCTCGAAACCCAATCCTGGGGAATGCATTCAACTGTGGTCGATCGACCCAGCGCTGCCATTGCCGCGATGGAAAGCGATAAAATCTTTGACCTCGCGATTCTTGATGTTCAAATGCCTGAAATGGACGGCATCGAACTCGCTCGCCGCATTCGCCAAAATCCCAAAGGCAAACGGCTTCCCCTCGTCGTCTTAACCTCCGTCGGCTGGGAAAGCTCCCATCATTATCACGAACTCGAATTTGCCGCCTTTGTCAGTAAACCAATTAAGCAATCGCAGCTCTACAACATTTTATTAGGCGTCCTAAGTGGTCGTCCCACGGTACGCACAACCATTAGCGCCAACAACTACGATGTGGAATTTGCGACGCGCTTACCGCTCAAAATTCTGATCGCCGAGGACAACATCGTTAACCAAAAAGTGGCCACGCAAACCCTCCAGCGTCTGGGGTATCGCGCCGACGTGGTGAGTAACGGACGCGAGGCGCTCGAAGCAGTGGCGCGGCAGCATTATGATGTGGTGTTGATGGATATGCAAATGCCGGTGATGGATGGACTGCAATCCTCGCGGCAGATTTGCCAACGCTGGCAGCCCGATCGCCGTCCCCGGTTGATTGCTCTGACGGCGAATGCCATGCGTGGCGATCGCGATGCCTGTCTCGAAGCGGGGATGGACGATTACATCAGTAAGCCGATTCGCCTTGACGAGTTAACCAAAGCGCTCCAACGATCCGCACCACGCCGATCGCAGGCGGAACTCGAACAGGAGGCGATCGCCCACCTAGCGCCCGACCTCGGCACAGACCGCCGCGAGGATCAACCCATCACAGCGATTTCCACAGACATGACCGATCGGATTGCAGAGCAACTCAATTGCGTCGATCTGACCCCCGAGGCCGAGACCTCCAGCGATCGCGATGCAGCGCGTTCCAACCCAGCCGCAGCCGAACCCCTGACGATTAAACTCGATGAGCAAATGCTCGAAAATCTGCGCGATCTCGACGCGCTAGTCGAATTACTTGAACTGTATCTCGACGAAGCACCGACCTTGATGGATGGCATTGCCGTGGCGATCGCGCACGGAGACGCGCTCGATCTGAAAAACAATGCACATTCACTCAAATCGACCAGCGCGGCGATCGGGGCGATGGCACTCTCGTTACTCTCAAAAGAACTCGAAGAGATCGGGAAATCAGGCGATCTCAGTAACGTTGAACCCGTTGCCGAACAGCTTAAGCGCACCTATGACGCGACCGTAACGGCGATTCAGGCTGAGTGTATCCGTGAAACAGAACGCTTGGCACTCGAAACCAGTTCGACCTGAAATCTAGCGTTGATGGCTTCTCCCTTTGGCGTTAAATCCAAGGAATTGTGCGTAACCACGGCCAAATACCGGTCGGACGGCGGGTCTCAACTCCTTGGCTGGCTTCTTTGACAATGATTTCAAGTTCTTCAGTCGTGAAGCTGTAGCCTAACATTTGAGCCGTGTCTAGAAATTCTTTCGGTGTACGGACATCGGAAAATTTCTCTCGCAACGACATACTTTTAACCGCATCTTGTAGGAATTGTTTTGCACTTTCTTTTGACATATTGACCAGTATTTTTAGATCAGAGGTGAACTCAATAAATAAGCAATTTACGATTCAAAATCGATGCCTATTTTACGTTTAAAAGAGCCTGTAGATATTACCCTGCATCGAAAAATTCATGCCGATATTATTTAAGCACTCACGGCCAGGATTTGCCTCCGGTAATTGAATTCGGAGAACGAAGCAATCGTGCTGTTGGGTATCAATAGATGGGTTGCGATCGCGGTTATCGAGTGCGATCGGGTTTTGACCGGGTGGGACTGGGGCAAAGCAAATGCAAACCCATGATTCAACCGATCAAGACGATGACTGCCACTCACGCGGAGACTGGGAAACATCAAATCCGCCGGTGCGCATCAGACGTTCGAGTTCGCTCACGTCCGGTGAAACTTTCTCGGCTTCTTCGATCGCGACCTGTCCTTCTAGAATGCAGCGATACAGTGCTTGATTCAGGATTTGCATCCCTTCATAACTATCATTTTTCATGAGATTGAAGGCTTCATCATCTTCGCCCCGTTGGAGGTAATCCATCATTGCGGGCGTATTGATTAAGATGTCATGCACGGCGACGCGCTTGTTATCAGTGGTGGGTAACAGGAGCTGGGAGACCACCGCGACAAGGGATTCGACGATTTGAATACGCATAATCGGCTGCTCATCCGGTGTGTAAAGGTTAAGCAGGCGGTTGACGGAATCTACGGCACTTCGAGTGTGAAGTGTTCCGATGACCAGGTGACCGGTTTGAGCCGCCTGGATGGCGGTATTAATGGTTTCGATGTCGCGCATTTCCCCGATCAGGATCACGTCAGGATCTTCGCGCAGGGCGGAACGCAGAGCATCTTTGAAGTCGAGGGCGTGTAGGCCAATTTCGCGCTGGGAGATCGAGCAGTTGCGTGAGGGGTGGACGTATTCGATCGGATCTTCGATCGAGATCACGTGTTTAAAGGCATTGCGATTGAGGTAGTCGATCATAGCCGCTACCGTGGTCGATTTTCCCGATCCCGTCGGGCCGGTCACCAGTAATAACCCCTGACTGCTTTCGATTAATCTTTTAAGAATTTCTGGAAGGCGAAGCTGATCGATCGTCGGAATTTTAAGCGGAATCAGACGAATGACGATCGCGGGGCCGGTCAAGGTTTCAAAGCAATTAATCCGGCAGCGTACTAGTTTGGGATAAAACAGCGCCGAGTCAACTTCCTTTTGACGCTTGAAGCGTTCGCGCTGCTCTGGGGTTAAAATTTCGCTGAGATAGTGCAGCAAAATCTGTGGCGTTGTTGCCGGAAGATTTTCTGAGCGTACGAGCTTGCCGCGAATGCGGAAGCGTGGAACTTCGCCCACACGGATGTGAATGTCAGACGCCTTCTCGTTGTAGGCAGCTTGTACCATCGCGGCAACGGTGGGTTGCGCCGAAGCATCGGGTGTATTCGCGGGGGGGCGTCCAGGGAGGCTCGTCGGCGGTGGCGGCGGCTGGTGATTGCGCGTACTTGAAACTGGGTTACGCTCGGGCATGGGATGAGTTCTCGTAAGCGTCGTGCGGCAAGTGCCATCAATCCTAGGATATACGCAGAAATTTCGTCTGGCTCGCGAACTCAGATCTTAAGGTTTGGGTGGCAGTTAGCTTGAGTTTTTGAATCGGGGAAATACGGAAAATACTCAGGTAAGCCTTACAGGATGGGTGATTGCCGTCTGGAGCCTCAATTTTAAAGTTGCGGACTGGATTGTGGATGCGGCTCGAACTGCGATCGGGGCTACAGTTTTTATCCTTATATATTTCTAATAATAGAAGGCTATTGTTCTTTAATGGTTGGCAATGGCGATGGTAATGGCAATGTGCCGAGCGATCGAGGGTTCATCCTCAGCTTGGACGATCGAGACCGATGCTGGTTGATCAAGTTAACGCGCGAGGTCAAACGTGAATCCCCGAATTGTCGTCTGCGACCTGGGTAGAACGGGTTACCGAATTTTGACGCTGTTGCAACAGTTGGGCGTGGCAGCGGTGGGTGTCCACGATCGCCCGTCATCTTCATTTCGGGGCAGTGATGACATTGTGGTCGGTGATCCCAGAATGGATGCAACCCTGATTACGGCGGGCATTCAAACAGCAGAGTCGATCGTCTTGGCGAGTGCCGATGATGCGCTGAACTTGGCGATTTTGGTGCGGGCGAGGTTGCTCAATCCGGAAATTCGGATTGTTAGTCGGCTGTTTAATACGCGGCTGGGCGATCGGCTCGATCGCACCCTCGAACATCACGTGACCGCTAGCGTTTCGGCGATCGCCGCCCCGATTTTCAGCTTTGCCGCGTTTGGTAACCGGGCGATCGGACACGTGGAGCTGTTTGAACGCACCTGGCCGATTCACGAAGAATTCATTGACGAAGCGCATCCCTGGTTAGGTCTCGGGTTAAACCAACTGTGGGAAGACCGATCGCGGATGTCGATTTACTATCGTCCCGCCCATGAGCCAAAGCTGGATTTGGTATCGGCGATCTGCTGTCGGCAGGTGCTGCGGGTGGGCGATCGCCTGATCGTGCGACTCGCCCCCAAGCCCAAAGTGTGCGTAAAACCTGGAAAGAGCGCTTCGACGCTTTCTCACCTGGCTGGACAATCGTCCGCC
>JAAUPN010000042.1 GCA_012033105.1 Coleofasciculaceae cyanobacterium RL_1_1 | reverse complement strand
GGTCAACTTTTCACGCTCAATGTTTCCACGCCCGAGCGCCGTTGGGAAAAAGATGGCGAACAGCTCAAAATCATCGCGCAATCGTTCTCGGTCTATTAATTGGCGTAGCGCAAGCTTCTAGATGGCTTTTGAACAAGCAGGATGCTTGTGTTACGTCTGTCCTCATCGATCTGCGTGAAACAATAGAAACTTCAAAGGTCTGCGTTGTTAATTATTTATATTCATGCTTGATTATTCATTCTCGAACCCATGACCATTCCAGCCCGATCGATCCTGATCCTGGCATCCGCCTCGCCTGCCCGTCGCCAACTGTTACGTGATGCCGGATTTGAACCGATCATCTGCCCGAGCGATCTCGATGAGTCCCAAGTGACGCTGACCAATCCGACGGCATTGGTGCAAACCCTAGCGCAGCTCAAAGCCGAACACATCGCCGATCGCATCCGCCAACAGCCAGACCTGATCGCCCCCTCGGTACAAATCGCCACCGGTGGCAATCGCGCTGAATCGACCCTGGTGTTAGGCTGCGATTCGGTTTTATCTCTCGATGGCAAAATCTACGGTAAGCCCGCATCGCCAGAGGAGGCGATCGCCCGCTGGCAAGAGATGCGCGGTACAACGGGCGAACTCTACACCGGCCACGCCCTCATCGATACGGCGAAGAATGTCACCCTGGTCAACTGTGCGGTGACGCGGGTGCAGTTTGCGACGATCGACGATGCGACGATCGCGGCGTACGTTGCGACGGGTGAGCCGCTGGGGTGTGCGGGCTGCTTTGCGATCGATGGACGCGGTGCGCTCTTTGTGGAAAAGATCGAAGGCTGTCATAGCAACGTGATTGGCTTGAGTTTGCCTCTATTGCGGCAAATGTTGAATGAGTTGGGCTATGCACCGCAGAATTTTTGGGCAGCTTAGACTATTGCATCTTGCCTGGAGATAATCGCCCATCCCAGAAGTCCGACTTTTCCAAAAAGTCGGACTTCTCGCCCATGGACTCTACCGAACATGGAATGGAGACTATGACAGACGCATCACGATCGCCGCTGATTTCGATCATTGTTCCGGTCTATAACGGAGCGGCAACGATCGGCGAAACGATCGCCTCCTTACAGCAACAAACCCACACCCGGTTTGAGATCCTGGCGATCGACGACGGCTCGACTGATGACACGGTGGCGGTCTTGCAGGCGATCGAAGAACCGCGCTTACGGGTGGTTTCCTATCCCAATGCAGGACAGGCGGTCAGTCGCAATCGTGGCCTGGAACTCGCCCAGGGCGACTATATTTCGTTTATTGATGCCGATGATCTATGGACACCGGAAAAGCTCGCCGATCAACTAGCGGCATTGGCCGCACGTCCTCGGGCAGCGGTGGCCTATAGCTGGACAGATCACATTGACGAACACAGTCAGTTTTTGCGCCACGGCCCCCAGCTTTGTTTTGAAGGCGATGTGTTTCGCAAGCTGCTGTATAGCGATTTTATTGGCAATGGGTCGAATATTTTGGTGCGACGATCGGCGATCGTCGAGCTTGGCGGGTTTGATCCGAGTTTGCCGCCATCGGAAGATTGGGATTGTTGGTTACGACTGGCGCGGCGGTTCGAGTTTGTCGTGGTTCCCAAGCCGCAAATTCTCTATCGGGTGTCATCGCAGTCCTCATCGTTTAACGTCTGGCGAATGGAGCGATCGAGCTTGCGGACGATCGCGCGAGCCTTCGCAGCGGCTCCAGCTTCAGCGCAACCGCTGCGCCGGATCTGTCTCGGGCATCGTTATAAATATCTGACCTACAAGACGATCGATGCAGGCTGCGATCGGCGACGGGCATTCACCGGGGTACGGTACTGGTTAATGGCGCTGTGGTATGACCCGGCACTGTTACGACGCCGGGTCATCTGGAAGGTTGCATTTAAACTCGTGGCGATTTTGGTTGTACCGCATCGCGTTTTGCGAAAGCTCATGCGACGCTATCCCAAACCATTTGATACAGAATCATTGCTCTATCGCATCACCTTTGGCGATTGAAGCGATTTTCACCTGCGTCACATGAGTTCAAGTTAAGCAAATTCGCTGAGGACTCGATACGCTAAGGTGTCCCTTGGATCAGATTCGGCTTTCAGCCCCAATCCATCAATCCTCAACCCATCTTGATTTAATGCTGTCCCCTACCGACTCTTCACCGACCCTGATCACGCCGATCGCTCGCCGGACGCTGGCGATCGTCGGGACAGACACAGACGCCGGAAAAACGATCGTCAGTACAGCGCTGGCGGCCTACTGGGCGCAGCATGGATCAGCTTCGGAGGTCGCGCTCGTGAAGCCCATCCAGTCCGGCGTGGGTGATATCGAACGCTACGGCGAGATTTTTGGCGACACGATCGAGACGGTCAATTCGATCTATCTGCGCGATCCCCTCGCGCGCCGGTCGCGGCGGAACGTCAGGGCGTCGAGATCGATCTTGGCGTGGCGTGGCGTGATCTTCAGGCGATCGCCGCACGGCGATCGCGGCTGATCGTTGAATGGCTCGGTGGCCTCGGATCGCCAGTCACCTGGGAGTTAACCGTGGCGGATCTCGTGCGCGATTGGCGGATGTCGGCGCTATTGGTCGTACCGGTGCGTTTGGGATCGATTTCTCAGGTTGTGGCCTGTGCTGCCCTAGCACGAGAGGCAAAGGTGGACATCGTCGGAATTGTGCTGAATTGCGTAGAGCCGATGGACACGGAAACCTGTGACATGCTGATGCCGATCGCGACGATCGAGCGTTTAACTTATCTACCGGTGCTGGGCTGTATTCCGTTTTTAGAAAACGTGCGCGATCGCGATCAGCTCATCGCCGCCGCCGCCAATTTAAACTTAGAAGCTCTGAGCTATTAAACATGAGTTGGGGATCAGCAGTCCACGTAACACAATCATCTTGGTTGTATCGCAAAAAACAATTTGGTTAGGACGTATAAAAAAGCTGAGAGCACTGAGCGAAGTCGAGGTGCGGTTTAGCAGCGAGGACGATCAGGGCAATTGACTCATCACCAAACTGTGACTCTATAACCGGATTTCGTATGAAAATGATTAAACTGGCGATACATTTTTGAGATGCTTAATTTATGCGGAATGAATATCTACTTTTGCCTTCGTATCTTTCACGTCTTTCACAGGTTCCAGCGTATCCATCACAGGCTTGGATAAACTGCGTAGGCGATCCTGAATCGCCGCCACATAGGTTTGAAACTGAGTTTCTCGCTCGATTAAAACCGTTCGATCGCGCGGTAAATCAATCTGAAACTCCTGATCGATCGTCCCCGGATGCGATGACAAAACATAAACGCGTTGCGACAAAAATACCGCCTCACGGACATCGTGCGTGATCGTCAAAATCGTACAGTTTGTCCGTCGCCATACATCAAGCAAAAACTCCTGCATCATCTCCCGTGTTTGTACATCGAGCGCTCCAAACGGTTCATCCATTAACAGCACCGCCGGTTGAGTCGCGAGAGCGCGGGCGATCGCGACCCGTTGTTTCATACCACCGGATAGCTCTTTCGGGTAAGCCCGCGCAAAGGACGTTAACCCCACAATTTCAAGATAATAGGATGCACTTCGCGGCGTTCTTTGGGCGGCATTCCCTGGAGCTTCAGGCCAAACTCGACATTTTTTTGTAGTGTCATCCAGGGATACAGTGTGTAACCCTGAAACACCATGCCGCGATCGGCGCCCGGTTGGACAATCTCCCGTCTGTTCAAATACAGTTTTCCTGAAGTTGGCATTTCCAGCCCCGCAATCAGTCTCAGCAGGGTCGATTTCCCCGAACCTGATGCACCCACCACACCGATAAATTCACCCGGATCGACGTGAAGATTGATGTGTCGTAATGCTTCGATCGAACCCGTTCCGCGTCGGGTAGCACTTGCAAAGTTGAGCAATAACCAGTGACATGCCAAAAAGTCAGAATTAAGGAAAATAAGTCGGGAGCATCCCATTTGTGTCACCCTCACCCTAAATCCCCTTCGGCACACTCAGGGCATCGCCTCTCCCAACTTGGGAGAGGGACTTTGAATCGGTCTCCCCTTCTCCCTTTTTTGGGAGAAGCGATGCACTGAGCCGGTCGAAGTGGACGGGGTTTAAACCCAGTTTTTCGATAAAACAGGGGGCGGGGAAGTGAATGGCTCCCCCTGGGATTCGTCCATATCAGTCAGTGTCAGTCAGTGTTCACCAGCGTCCGTGAGCTTCAGGACTTAAGCTGC
The DNA here is from genome assembly GCA_012033105.1 of Coleofasciculaceae cyanobacterium RL_1_1. Classification (GTDB taxonomy): domain Bacteria; phylum Cyanobacteriota; class Cyanobacteriia; order Cyanobacteriales; family Geitlerinemataceae; genus RDYZ01. The sequence goes on along the minus strand of JAAUPN010000042.1, from coordinate 18,765 downwards.
CTGCTCTGCGTATGCCTTCACGAAGGTGTCATCCAAGATCGAATCAAGGGGTGGAACTTCGGGAATGAAGCCCACTTCCACCATGAAGTCCGCCATTTTCTCCGCAGCAAAGGGCATATGTTCCATCGTGTCGCCAGGGCTGAACGCTTTGAGGTTATCTTCAATGGAAAATATCTTGGTGCCAGCTTTGAACTGCTCGAAATCGTCCGGGCTAACCCCGGCACGTTTGGCCATGATTTCGTCCGCTTTAACCGGATTGGCCTCCATGAAGGCGAGGATATCAAACCAGGTTTTCACTAAACCCAGGACAACTTCCGGTTTTTCTTCGGTGAGGGTTTGGGTGACGACCAAAAGGTCAGGAATTGCACCGGGAAATTCTGCCGAAGAGATTAGCTCTTTGCTGCCTTCCCGCTCAAGCGCGATCGCCCAGAATGGCGGAAATGCACCCACGGCATCCACGTTGCCACTGGCAAATGCGGCAGCAGCATCGCCGGTATTCATGCCAACAATTTCCACATCATCCCGGCTCATACCCTCTCGTTCGAGTGCCAAGGCTAACAGAAAGTCATTCACAACGCCTTCTTCGATGGCGACTTTTTTGCCTTTAAGATCGGCGATCGTGTTAATTTCTTCGCTGACAATAATTTTGTCGTTGCCTGCTGAGTTGTCGTTCACGAGGACGGCCACTTCCCCATTGACGGCATCGGCAGCAAAGGAAATCGTGTCGTTGAGGGTTTGGCTGTTGCCGTCAAGCCGACCGGCAGCGAGGGCTTCCATGGAGGCGATGTAGCTGTCAAACCATTTGAGTTCAACGTTGAGACCGTTGGCGGTGAATAATCCCTCGGCTTCGGCGATCGCCCAGGGCCACCACCCCGGCCAGCTACTGTAGCCGATGACGATCGGCGCACTGTCTGTGTTGGGGGCGTCTGTAGCGTTATCCGGAGCTGGAGAGCTGGCACAGCTAATGGCTAGCACGAGTGAGGCAAGACATAATCCAAGGCTGGTCAGCCAGCGACGATGTGTGGTCATGGCGGTTTCTCGTTGAAGGATTTAAGTGATCATCGTTCGGGTTCCCCGGATGGGATCAGCGCTAGGGTGAGATGGCCGAAGCCTTCAGAGCCGTTGCGATGTTCGGGTTGGCTGTGATTTCAGGTTTGCCTAGGCGCGATCGCAGCCAATTTAACCAAGTTTCCATGCCCTCGTCTGTCTTCGCTGATAGCGGAATCACACAAACCTGGGGATTAATTTGCTGGATGTTCGCCTCGATCGCCGCCAAATCCACATCCACGTAGGGCGCGAGATCCACCTTGGTCACGAGTAAGCAATCGGCTTCCCGGAACATCACCGGATACTTCAGCGGTTTATATTCCGCCGGACACACCAGATTCCCGACATTCTCAACAAACACCAGGTCAAACGTATTTGGGTCAGTCTCTATGAGCGAGTTGATGGATACCCCCTGCGACCATTTTGGAATCAAGGTAGCACGATCGCCCAGTGTTAATCGCAATCACGGGTACACCACAGCGACGCAGGCGATCGGCATCTAGCTCGGTGGTCATATCGCCTTCAATGACCGCAATCTGGTACTCCGTGTTCAGCTTGGCGAGGGTGGCTTCGAGTAGGGCGGTTTTTCCCGCACCGGGGCTGCTCATGACGTTGAAGCAGGTGATGCCCCACTGATCAAAGTGAGCGCGGTTGTGATCTGCGCCGTCCTGATTGGCTTGGAGTAGATTCAGTTCGAGGGCAGCGTCAAAGGTCTGATGCATGGTGATGGGTGTGAACGTTGGTATGAATTGGTATGAAAGGGCAGCGAAGAGATCGGAACGATCGCGACAATCTGGATCGATTCGGTGTGATCACGACGAATTTGGCGATCGGCATTCAATACGATCGACCTTTAACTCACGCCCCGATCGGATCTCCTCCATCGGTTTTTTATAGGTTGGACAGGCATACTGTTCGCCGATCGTCGGGAGATACTCCGCTTTGCAGCGATCGCAGTAGGCAATTAACGGCGTTTCCGCAATGGCGAGGCGGACACCATCTAAAAACGTGCCTCGGGTCTGCACCTCAAAGGCAAACTGCAAGCCCGCCGGTTCCACACAGGTAAACTGACCCACGACCAGATGCACCGCCTCGATCGTCGGCGGCGGAACCTGCAACTCCTACCAGTCCTTAACCGTAAGAATTAAGGCTTTGGTCATATCGGTTTCATGCATGTTTGCCTTCTCCTAAGTTAGCCAATACGTTAGCCAAGGTAATGCACCGTGATTTCAGACCTTTGACTTCAGACCTTTGAGGTTTTGGAAACCTCAAAGGTCTCGCACCCCGCGATCCATTTTGGCTTGAGTGACTCAACGGATTGCGATGCAGTAAATCGCCCTGAACGAAACCAACTTACTGCCACGGTTCATCCACCACCTGCTCCTAATCATTGATATAGCTCGGCTTTTCACGGCGCGGCAGTTGACCCGACGCCACCATATGCCCCATCGCATCACAAATCACCCGCGTCGCCATTAGCGAGGTCATATCGCTGATATCGTACGGCGGTGACACCTCCACCACCTCCAGACCACAGACCGGCGCATTCCGAATGATCTTGCTCAGCAAATACAGCGCCTCACGGGGCAGCAAACCGCCCGGTTCCGGCAGCCCGTACCAGGGACAAATCCCGCATCAATACAATGTTATACGGCGTATAGAGCGCACTGATCCGGCGAATTCCCTGGGGGCCAAAGCGCGTACCAGGGCGATAGGTCGTACCGCTATCGTGCGGGACACCGACGATCGCCACGTCATACTCCCCGACACGGTTCACGTCTTCCAAATAAGGCGCTTTCATGAAGGTATTGATTCCCGCAAAGTGGGGTAGCTCTCCCCGCGAAAAGGTTGAAATCGTCCGATCCTTAATACTGTCCGCAGCCTCTAGGCCGTATCGCAATCCCTGTTCGACTTCCTGTTGCCAGCCCGTCAGCGGCAGGTGGCGCTCGCGTTCGAGTGCTTCAGAGGCTTCGGTGGCTTCGGTGGGGCGATCGCTCGGATTCGGATTTGGATTCTTCGGCGTTTCACTCATGATGGTTGTGTTGAATCGTGTCTAAAGATGAGATGGATAAGTGGGGCGCGATCGCACTTTGATCGTTAGTGGTTAATGTCGGTGATATCCTACGGACGATTGAGGGCGGTCACGGGGAAAATTCACCCGAAATGTAAGTATTTTAAAGTTGAAAAACATGAATTTATGGAGAAAAATTAAGACTCGTTTGTTTGGATAAAATCTATCCTTTTATCGCTCTAGAGTGCGACCATAATTATGGGAATTACATTCGATCTAGATCGACAAAACTCGTCGTATTGGTTCCGTATCGTGAGGTCGTTCAGGCATAATTAAGCTCTCTCGTAGATCCAGGAAATACCGCAAAAATAGTCCATAGATCGTACTTTCAAGCAAAAAGCCCAAGAGAGACGATCGTTGCGGTGTCGTCATCTCCCGGGCTTTTATCCCTCCGTGTAACTGAATGCTCAAACAAAGTTGATCAGCTCTACATTTTTTTTAAGACTTTCACATCATCTTCAAACAGTAGAACTCTAACGCTTCATTTCATCGCATTGAGCCGACTTCTCTTGAACCAGACATACTAAACTTAATCCCTCGAATTAGGCACTTAAGTTTACTACCGGAACCCTAGAAGTCTTGAGTTATGTAATCTTCTATCTGAGTCAACGAATGTTGATTCTTTCCCAACTTATTGGCTAATGCCAGAATGGGATGTATCGCCTACTACAATTGTTGAAAATTGCTGCGAATTACTGCGAGTTACGGCAAGATCCGGAATCAGCTTACGGGTATCAGGAGTTCAGATTATCCTGATCTACGGTAGCTACTTGACACAGGAGTAGATCCGTCATGCCGGTCTCTCTGAGCCTGGATCGATGTCTTAACCAGATTTTGAGGTTGATGGTTCTCAAACGATTCAGTGACTGGGCATACTAGTATAAATACAGAGCTAAGACATCAGGCTTCAGGTTCGATCGCATCTTTCGACCGCGAAAACCGCAGGTCACGCTATCCCGCTTGAAGCTCGAATGGTGAGCTTAAAGCAGGAACCGTCTCAGTGTTGACCATTGTATTTTCCAAGCGCAGGACGAAAAATTATCGGGTGCGCCATCGTGTTCACCCTTAGACAAAGTGATTGAGTATGGTCGGACTGGGTATACCGTTGAGGGCTACGATCGCATCGTTATCGCTATTGGTATGGCTGATTCCGATACCCGTTTGCGCCCAAATCATCCCGGATAGCACGCTTCCGGAACCGTCGCGCGTGACCCTCGACGGTGATACGCTCGAAATCACGAACGGGACGATCGCCGGGTCGAACCTGTTTCATAGCTTTAGCCAGTTCGATTTACCCGCAACTGCGATCGCCGAGTTTGCCCAGGACACTCCGATCGATAACATTATCGCCCGTGTCACAAGCGATCGCGGCACGACGATCGATGGCCTCCTCCGGGCTAACGGTACAGCCAATCTCTACCTCCTCAGTCCCGCTGGGCTAACCTTTGGCGAGAGTGCAAGGCTTGAGCTTGGGGGGTCGTTTGTTGGTAGTACGGCGACGGGTTTGCTGTTTGCCGATGGTGGTGTGTTTAGTGCGGTGAATTCAGCGGTGACGGACTCGGTGTTGAGTGTGAATGTGCCGATCGGGTTGCAGTTGGGTAGCGAGATCGAGCGTGCGGGTCTAGCGCCGATTGGGCTGACCGGTAGCGAGCTAGTTGCACCCGGTCGTGTGGTGTTGGGGGGTGGTACGATCGCGTTAGATCAAGCGGCGATCGTCCAAGGAAGTGGGGTCGAAATCATCGGATCGAGTCTTGATGTGCTTGGTGGCAGCCGGATACAGTCGATCGTGAGTGATCCGCTTGAGGCGGAGGTGGCAGAGGCGTCGATTCGCCTGGATCTGAGCGATCGCGTGACGATCGCGGGCTTTACGGCTGACGGCCAATACAGTGGTATTTTTTCCCAAACCACCGGCAGCGCAATTGGTGGCGATATCATCACGATCGCACCGGAGGTTACCTTGCGCGATCGCGGGTTTATCGCAACACAAACCACCGGCCTGGGTGACGGTGGCGCGATCGGCCTGGATGTCGATCGCCTGACGCTCAGTCATGGCGGGCAAATTTTGAGCGAGGCGATCGCGAGTGGGAATGCGGGAGCGATCGCGATTCGCGCCCGTGATGCCGTGACGATCGACGGACGTAGCGATCGGTTTCGCGTCTCACCCTTTGCTAATTTACCCAGTGCCTACGACCTCACGGGTCTTGAATTTACCACCGATCTCGATCCCAATATTGAAGCCGCCGACACCATCCCCCACCTAAGTCTCGCCCGCACCACCACTGACATTCGTAGCGGTGACACCAGGCTCGCCACTGCTCAAGATGCCGTTTTCGACTATTACATTTTTGCGATCGACACCCCCCAACAGCCGCGCCATTTTTGACATTGATTTTGGTGGCAATGGCCTATTTGATGATGGTAGTCCTGGCAGTATGGGAACCGAGATATTCCTGCTGGACTACGATCGCGCCAACTTGATCGACAGTTCCGCCGGAGCCTTTGACCCCAGCCTTGGCGCAGCGGGTAGCACCAGCAACTTTGATGCCTATCTCGATGTGACCTTGTCCGAACCTGGAACCTACGTCCTCGGTGTGGGGGAATTTGATAGTGGTGCGGCCAGTGCCACCACCTTTGAACCCGTGATTGGTGAGCCGGTTCGCCTGGGGGGAACCTATGTATTACAGCTTTCCCTAGAATCTCCCGGCATACCGAACACCAGCCCGAATGAGGCGATCGCCCCTGGTGTATTCAATCCCAATTTTGGTGACAGTAGTGCGATTTTTTCCCTGAATCGTGATCAGGGGATCGGTGGTGATGTGACGATCGAAGCTGCGACGATCGCAATCGCCAATGGGGGGGAACTGTCGGCGGTGACGTTTGCGGATGGCGATAGCGGTAATGTTCAATTGAGCGCGACAGATCGCCTGCAAATTAACGATGGTAATGCCTTGGTCTCGACCCAAACGCGCGGCGCGGGACGAGCGGGCGATCTCACATTAACCGCCCCGAATATTGACATCCTCGGAACGGCACGCCTGGATTCGACCACCTTTGGAACCGGAAATGGTGGCGAGATTCAGGTGACGGCGGAGCAAACGTTAACGATCGATGCCCTCGGGGGAGAGCGGACGGCGACGGGCATTTTTAATGAGGTCAAGGAGCAGGCGATCGCCAATGGTGGCAATATCACCCTGCGTGCTGACCAGATCATTGTGCGATCGGCGAAATTGTCCGGCACGATGCGCGGCATTGGTGACTCTGGAGATTTGCTCCTCGAAGCGGGGACGAGTTTAATCCTGGAGGGGGGCAGCGATCTGGATGTGGAGGTTAATGGTCAGGCGGTGGGTAATGGTGGCAATATCATTCTGCGTGCGCCACTGATTCGGATTGCTGAGGCGACGGAGATCGAGACGGAAGTGGATGGTGAGGGAACGGTGGGACAGGTTGAAATTACGGCGAGCGATCGGCTGGAAATCGACGGCGGCCAAATCCAGGTCGAGATTGACGAGCGCGGGCGCGGCGTGAGTGGGGCGGTGGTATTGATCGCTCCGGTGGTTTCGATTACCAATGAGGCGTTAATCGAGGCCAAACTCGATGACGATGCGATCGGGACGGGCAGCACCATCACGATCGTGGCCGATACCGTTGAAATCCAGAACAGCACCTTGGCGCTCGATGCTGATCGTGGCTCGATCGGCAATAGTGGCGATTTACGCATTGAGGCCAGAACGATCGCCCTGGAGGATGGGGCGAGGATTTCCACCAGCACGAACGGCACGGGCAATGCTGGAGTGACCAACCTACGAGCTAGCGAATCAATTCGTATCGAGGCTAGCACGATCGCCGGAGCTGTGGAAACTCGCGCGATCGGCAATGGCGGCATGGTGCAGATCACCACGCCACGCCTGGATTTGAGTGCCGGATCAACCATTCAAACGCAAACGGAGGGTGTCGGCTTGGGTGGTACGATCGTCCTGTCCATCGGGGATCTCAGCCTCACCGAAGGGGCGCAGATTTCGGCTTCAACCTTGGGTGAGTTTCCGGGAGGAAATGTGACCATTCAGGCGACGGGAACGATCGCGATCGATGGGTTTGCCCTGCAAGCAGATGAGCTAATCGATGGAGCAGAAGGAACTACCAGCGCGATTTTAGCCGACGCCCCCGGAACCGGCGACGCTGGCAGCCTCACGCTTCACGCCAATCGCTTACAGCTCTCCAACGGAGCCCAGATCCGCGTTGATAGCGATGTTGCCGGACTCGGTGGCAATATCACGATCGACGCACCCATAATTGAGCTTGACGCTGCACAACTGACCGCCAATGCCGCCGCAGGCGATCGCGCCAATATCACCCTGACCACCACCGATCTACGCCTCGCGAACCATAGCCTCATCGCCACCAATGCCACCAACCAAGCCACCGGAGGTAACATCACCTTAACCACCGATACCCTCATCGCCCAGCAAAACAGCGATATCACCGCCAACGCTGAGAATAGCTTCGGTGGTCAGATTGTGATCGATGCGATCGGCGTGTTTGGTACAGCTTTTCGTCCGACCCTCACCCCCGCAGTGATATTACCGCCACCTCTGCTCTAGGAGCGACCTTTAACGGAACCGTCGCGATCGTCACCCCCGATATTGACGCCACCGCTGGCCTCGTCGATCTCCCCGAAGACACCATCGATCCCAGTACCGAAATCGCTCAAAGCTGTGCGGGAAATGGTGGTGCATTTACCGTTACAGGCCAAGGCGGTTTACCTGAAACACCGGATACAACCCTCGCCGATCGCCTTTCCGGATATCCCGTTCGAGGTTTGGTCAGTGCCGTAGAACCACGCGCAACATCTTTGCCGCCCAGTACAACAGAGCATCATGACATCATTGAAGCTTTCATTGAAGAAGCCTCCGGCTGGTCACAATCCCCAGTAGGTGGGGTGATTTTAATCACAGGTGAAACTGTGAATCCGGCAATGCGGTCTAACTGTAAGGGATCAATGTAGGCGGAACGATGAATGCGGTGAACGCGATCAATCGCACCGCATCGAGCCACGATTTGATCGTTCCAACTCAATTAACCGGATGTCAAATTAAACACCAAAATGCCCAGGTGAAATTTATCTCACCTGAGCGTTTTTCTCCGTTGTTTATGACCCTACGTTGGTTTGAGAAGCGGTTGGCGATCGTGCAAACACACGATCGCTAGATCGCTTCTACAGCATCAAGCCCTTAAACCGAAACGGGGTCATTCACCGTGACAAAATCATCCATCGACCCTTGGAGAATATCCCCTTCAATCAAGCCCGGATCGCTGATGTTGAGGACAACACCAAAGATCTGACCACCCGCCAAGCGAGCGACAAAGTCCGAGGAACCGTTGCTGTTGTAATCTTCGATCGAGAAGGAAACCTCCTGGAAGATATCAGCAGAGATAGCCAAACGGTCTACACCCACTTCGTAGTCTGTGATGATATCGATACTGAGCGACGTTTGCGTTTCGACATCCAGTCGTGACATGAAAGCGAACGTATCCGCACCCGTGCCACCGGTGACTTCATCAACGCCGCGATCGCCCGTCAGAATATCATCACCACCACCACCGTCAACCACATCATCACCACCGCCACCGCGAGCGATATCATCGCCCTCGCCGCCCATGACCATGTCCGTGCCTTCGTTGCCGTTGATGATGTCGAGACCATCACCCCCATCAACCATGTCATCACCGTCTAGGGCAGCGGCAATGTCATTGCCTTCTGCACAGTCGATTTCATCGTCACCGCCACCGGAGACCACCACATCGCTATCGATCGTGCCTGAAATCTCTTCCGCATCATCCGAGGTGATCACCGTGTTGGAGTCCTCGGCATTGAGATCGATTTCATCCAGGCCATCGCCATCGGAATCACCGTCAGCATCCGAGACGATCTCGTAGTCCGCCGTCAGCGCAGAGATGGTGTTACCCCAGTGAATTTGGAGGGTGATTTCACTCTTGATCAGGAGTGACACCGCGATCGCGCCCGTACCATCGGCATCACCACCGATCGAAACTCCACCATTACCCAGAACTTCATCCACCACATCCTGCGGCAGCGGTTCATAAAAACCAATCAGGTCATCGGACAGGGTGATGACTTTGGCAAACAGTTCAGCATTGGCCGTCGATTCTTCCGGCGAGTTGAAGCCAGTGCGGATACTTTCGCCGCCATCACTGGAGAAACCAATGAGCTGAATCGTGTAATCCTGACCGCCAAGCTCGAACGAAACCGGCGCAACGCCACCGGAGTTGAGACGCAGGCGATCGCCGTCTAGCACCGAATCGCCGGTGGTGTTCGGGCTATTAAAGATATCAAACAGAAACTCGAAAGACAGCGCATCGCTAGCAGCATCCGAAACCTCATCAACAGAAGAATCGTCGTCCGTAACTTCATTAACGACACCATCCGTGTCATCGAGGTTATCATCGTCCTCGCCACCGATCGACGAATCATCGGCATCATCCGAATCATCCGACGAATCGCTAACTACGACTTCATCAACACTATCGGACGTACTATCATCATCAGAGACTTCCGAATCGTCATCATCTGCGGTTAGCTCGCCAAACTCAAGCTTGAGCGTAAACGGAAACTCACCATTAAAGGCTTCGTTGACCGTACCGTTGGTGTAGAGCAAATCACCAAGCGAGAAAATTTCGTCGGCTTTGACATCAAATTCAAGACCATCGAATTGTAGGACATTAACAAAACTATCCCCAGCCGGAACACCCCACTCAAAGCGGTTATCATCACCACCGTCTGCATCTAAAATCTCGAAGACCGCCGAACCGGGTTCTAACGGTTCGCCGAACATCGCAAAGGATTTGCCGGTGATCGACGCGGCTTCCGCAACGTCATCGACGACTTCATCGACACCATCACTGCTGTCATCTTCCGTTGTTTCGAGGGCTGCGATCGCCTCACCTGTCAGGCTGCTGCTCTGCGTCCGTACACCAAATTCTTCACCCGTCAGATCGTCGAGTGTGATACCACTGATCACGAAACTGGTTTCGGTGAGGACACCTTGGCCTCCTCCCGGATTGCCAGTTTCAACGCCCACATCAAACGCACTAGGATTGATGCCGGGATTGCTGCCCGGTTTGCTGACGCTATCGGCCACAAAGCTGGTGGCAATCACCTCATCTCCCGTGATGCTTAAGGCATCGAGGATGGCCGCTTCGTCATTGGCTAGGTTAAAAAATACGCCAAGGATATCGTCGGTTGCGGAGACGGAAACGAGAACACCGCCATCGCTGTTGGAGAGCGAAATCGTTGCGGAGTTTTTACCGTCGTTCAACGTGAACTCTAGACCACTATTGGCAATGCCGGTCGTGACGGCGGGGTCTACATCGGTGGATGCCGAAGGATCAATAATCTCTTCATCGATCGTTGTGGTTGTCAATGGGGAGGAATTGTCAACAATATCTTCGTCTAAGGCTGTCGTGGTTGCGTCATCGACGATTACAGACGTTAGGTCTTCCATACTAATTACCTGAGTTTGAGTAACGTAAAATTAAGTAGACGGTTCGGCAGATGGGAATGAGTTACGCATTCGCGTCTACCGGTCACTGTGCATTGGCGATCGCATTGAGATCCCGAAGCATCGTCACAGGGTCTGAATATGTAGTGTGGTTAGCTATAGCAATTTAACTAGAACTAAGGTCTTTAGATGACGTTCAACGGCTTTATAGGGTTCCCAAAGGAAGGGAAGTCAGGAGTACAGACTCTGATTTAAGTGGGGTAACCACGGGGTTGAGACTAGCTAGAGAATATCGAAGTGCTGGGGGCGTCATGGCGACGCACTCACGTTGCGCTCACGTTGCGCTCACTGTCTGGCGATCGAGGGTGAACGTGAACGTCCTTCCCTGTTTTGTTGACGCACGGACAAACGGCGCTGCCTAAATTTAGTATCATCATCACCAGTATTATCAAACCCATCACCGAGAACCGATCGTGAGCTACCCAATGGATCGCCGCGCCTACGCTGAAACCTACGGCCCGACCGTGGGCGATCGCGTCCGTCTAGCCGACACGGAAATTATTATCGAAGTCGAGCGCGACTACACCACCTACGGCGACGAGGTGAAATTTGGCGGTGGTAAGGTTATCCGCGACGGGATGGGACAGTCACCGATTAGCAACGCTGATGGTGCGGTGGATGTGGTGATTACCAATGCGTTAATCCTCGATTGGTGGGGGATTATCAAGGCGGATATTGGCATTAAAGACGGCAAGATTTACAAGATTGGAAAAGCTGGAAACCCGCTAGTACAGGACAATATCGATATTATTATCGGCCCTGGAACCGAGGTGATCGCCGGGGAAGGCTCGATCGTTACCGCTGGTGGTATCGATAGCCACATCCACTTTATTTGTCCGCAGCAAATCGAAACCGCGTTAGCCTCCGGTGTCACCACCATGATCGGCGGCGGAACCGGCCCCGCCACCGGAACCAATGCCACCACCTGCACGCCGGGGCCGTGGAATATCCACATGATGCTCCGCGCTGCCGAAGCCTTCCCGATTAACCTCGGCTTTATGGGCAAGGGCAACAGCGCCCAGCAAGGCGGGATCATTGAGCAGGTCTTGGCGGGGGCGATGGGGCTGAAGCTACACGAGGATTGGGGGACGACACCGGCGACGATCGACACGTGCCTGACGGTGGCGGATCTCTACGATATTCAGGTGGCGATCCACACCGATACGCTCAACGAAGCGGGTTTCGTGGAAAATACGATCGCCGCATTCAAAGATCGCGCCATCCACACCTATCACACCGAAGGCGCAGGTGGTGGTCACGCGCCGGACATTATCAAAGTTTGCTCGCTGGCGAATGTGCTGCCCTCTTCGACCAACCCGACGCGCCCCTACACGGTCAACACTCTCGAAGAACACCTGGATATGTTGATGGTGTGCCACCACCTCGATCGCGGTATTGCTGAGGATGTGGCTTTTGCGGAGTCGCGGATTCGCCGTGAGACGATCGCGGCGGAGGATATCCTGCACGATCTCGGGGCGTTCAGTGCGATCGCCTCGGATTCCCAGGCGATGGGGCGTGTGGGCGAGGTGATTATCCGCACGTGGCAGACGGCGCACAAAATGAAGGTGCAGCGCGGCGCGTTGGCGGGCGATAGCGATCGGAATGACAACGAGCGGGCGAAGCGTTACGTGGCGAAGTACACGATCAATCCGGCGATCATGCATGGGATTGCGGATGTGGTGGGTTCGATCGAGGAGGGTAAGTTGGCGGATCTGTGTTTGTGGAAACCGGCATTTTTTGGGGTCAAGCCGGAGCTGGTGATTAAGGGTGGGACGATCGCCTATGCGCAAATGGGGGATGCGAATGCGAGTATTCCGACGCCACAGCCGGTGCATATGCAGCCGATGTTTGCGGCCTATGGTGCGGCGACGTTTGCGACGAGTGTGACGTTTATGTCGCAGGCGTCGATCGATCGGGGTGGTGGCGGCCAATCTGGGGTTACGGGAAGCTGATCGCGCCGGTGTCGAATTGTCGTACGATCGGCAAGGCGGATATGAAGTTAAATACTGCGTGTCCGGCGATCGAGGTGGATTCGGAGACCTATGAGGTACGGGCGGATGGTGAGTTGTTGACCTGTGAACCGGCGACGGTTTTACCGATGGCACAACGCTACTTTTTGTTTTAAATCGTAGGATGAGCATCGTCCACCTACCGACAATTCCAGCCTCTCGCTTGAATTATCGAATCTGAAACTTATCTATCCACGTGGATCGTGGATGGGTCACTACCTATTTTGAGTGGCGAGTGATCTCTAGCTATCCCTACTTTGGTCACTTTTCAGAAAGAGCGGCTAACACCCTCATTTTTTCGCTCTCATGCTCATTTAGACAATGGCTAAAATGACACAAAATCGTTGTTAAAAAAGAACCAATTCAGACAGAAATTCAATATCATCCTCTACAGATGTTACAGAAATTTCTAAGAAATTCAAGGCAAAAGGAGACTCTGAAAATTACAAAACAACCAAAATATAGCAAAAAACGATTTGCTTAGGACTAATCAAAAAAAGCTGAGAGCACTGAGCGGAGTCGAAGTGCGGTTCTTAACTTAGATGAGAGTGTCCTAATTTAATCAGCTTCTGCTATAGGTAAAAGTATTTAGAGTAGTAGTAAGTAACTGTCTGTGGCCTGAAAAGCCTTTCAGTGACTAGACTTTGACTTTATCCCACAGTAAGTAAAATAGCTATAGCAATTTTGTTCTTTAGAAATATTTTTAACATCTTCCATTGACTCTCGAAAATCATAAAACACCGCCACAATCATCAGCTCCAAACTACCGGCGACTGTTTCCCTACATACAGAGTCGCCGCACGACCATAGCTTTGGCCTTGGCCTGTACCCTCGGATTCACAATTTTCTGGCCGATCCTGGGGGTGATCGTGGGTCGGATCGCGGGCTATATCGGCAATGGTAATGTCCAGGCGATCGCCCAACTGATGGCTTGGAGCGCCGGGATTTTTATCCTGCGCGGTCTTGTGCAATTTGGCCAAGATGTCCTCATGGCGAAAGCGGCTCTCGGTGTCGCCTTCGATCTCCGCACGCAGGTTTACGATCACCTGCAAACACTGGGAGCAACCTATTTCGCCAAAGCCAAAACCGGCGACCTAGCCTATCGCCTGACAGAAGATGTTGATCGCGTCGGCGAAGCGATTAACAAAATTTTTCATCAGTTTGTTCCCAGCGTGCTGCAACTGATCGTCGTCCTCGGCTATATGGTTTGGCTCAACTGGCAGTTGACCCTAGCGACACTGGCGATCGCGCCCATGATTGCCCTGTCGATCGGCTGGTTCGGCGAACGCTTAATGAGCTACTCCCGCCGCAGTCAGGAACGCATCTCTGATCTCGCCTCCTTCGTCACCGAAATGCTCGGTGCGATCCGCATCGTCCAAAGCTTCGCCGCCGAAGACTACGGCCTCCAGCGCTTTTCCGCCGAGGCCGATCGCGCCCGCCAAATCAAATTTCTCACCGCTAAAACCCAAGCCCTACAATTCGTCGTCGTCGGCTTCCTCGAAGCAATGGGCGTTTTACTAATCTTTTTCCTGGGTGGCTGGCAAATCTCCCAAGGCAACCTGAGCGGTAGTGGCTTTGCTAGCTATGTCGCCGGGATCGCCATGCTGATCGATCCCATTTCCCTCGTCAGCAGCAACTACAACGAATTTAAACAATCCGAAGCCTCGATCGATCGCCTCTTCGAGCTACTCGCGATCCCCCCCGATATCGTCGAATCTCCCCAGGCGATCGCCATCTCCCAAACCAAAGGCCACGTCACCTACCACAACGTTTCGCTGACCTACCCCAACAGTAACGAACCCGCCCTCAAGCACATCAGCCTCGACATTCCCGCCAGCACCACCATTGCCCTCGTCGGTTCCTCCGGAGCTGGGAAAAGTAGCCTCGTACATTTATTACCACGCTTCTTTGATCCACAGCAGGGCAAAATCGCGATCGATGGTCGTGATGTACGCGACTTCACCCTCTCCAGCCTGCGTCACCAGATTGGCATCGTCCCCCAAGACACCATCTTGCTCACCGGTTCGATCGCCGAGAACATCGCCTTTGGACAAATGAGCTACGATCGCGATCAAGTCATCACTGCCGCCAAAATCGCCAACGCCCATCAATTCATCGAACAATTTCCCCAAGGTTACGAAACCTGGGTCGGTGAACGCGGAGTTAATCTGTCCGGCGGTCAGCGCCAGCGCATCGCGATCGCCCGCGCCGTCCTTCATGATCCCCGTATTCTCATCCTCGATGAAGCCACCTCCGCCCTCGATTCCGAATCCGAAGCTCTCGTCCAGCAAGCCCTCGATCGCATCATGGAAGACCGCACCGTTCTGATCGTTGCCCACCGCCTCGCCACGATTCGCCGCGCCGATCGTATCCTCGTCCTGGAACGTGGCCGCATCATCGAGAGCGGCACGCACGACAGTCTTCTCGCCGCTGGTCAGCGCTACGCCGCCTTCCACGCCCAACAATTTTCCTAAACCATCAGAGTCCGCAAGCATCTATGTTTCACGATTTCATCTAACTCGATCAGTTTTATTCCTTCGTGACTATTCAAGATTTTCTTTGAACAATGGCCAAAAAAGCAGCGAAGCCGCCAAAACCGCTTGATCTAAAGAAACTGGGCGTCAAACTTGAAGACTTTGAACTCAAACCTGAGTTAACTCCCCAGGAAATCTCGGAACAACAGAAGAAGAGAAAAAGAGAAACACAAAAATTTATCAATACATTTATCCTGGCTTTAAGTTTGGGAATTGTGATTGGGGCTATTTTATTTTTTGTTAAAGATGCAAAGCTTGCGATCGCTGGTGGTGGCGGCATCCTTGTTTTGCTCATGTCGATTAATTACCCATATTTAGCGATTTGGGCTTTTACCATCTACATGCCGTTCTCTGGAACAATTACCTATTGGATCGGAGGGGGAAATGCTCTGTTTCAGCTTGCAAAAGATGGTTTTGCTTTTCCTGCCTATTATCCAATCTATCAAGAATTTAAGAAAAAAAAGCTCCCGTTTTTAATACCAAAAGGGTTGTCCGTGTCATTACAAATTCTAACTGTGTTTTTGGTTTTGACATTTCTCTCGGAAAATGTGTCACAGCAGTTCTCCAGCAAACCGAATGGCAAACCCATCTTGATGGCAATCATTGGTTTTAAGGTTCTGCTTGGATACATACCACTCTTGACGTGTACCTACAGTTTAATCAAGACCAAAGTTCAGCTTGTCTGGTTCACAAGGCTACATGTACTCCTCGCGATCGCTGCTGCTCACTTGGAGTACTGCAATATCAAATGTTGTCATCAGGAGCCTGCCAAGGAACGGATCACTTGACCGGAGTTGACTTATTTAAAGCGACCTTGGAATACAAATGCTTGGTCGGCGGCTCACTCGTCTTCAGCCCATCTCAAAATATGATCCGTTTACCTGGAACTTTTGTCGCCCCCTGGCAGTGGGCGTGGTTCCTCATTGGTAATACGTTTACAACCTTTGCGACCACATTTAGCGATCCGGTTATTAAATGGCGTGGCGTCGGCTTCCTCGGTCTTACCCTGGTATTTGTTAATGCAATGATCTCTGGGCAACGAATTGCACTATTACTCGTTCCAGTCATTACGATCGGCCTACTGGTTTTAACCGGCCAGCTTGCAAAACCCAAAACATTCATTCCGATCGTTGGAGGAATTTCCATTCTAATTTTTGTCTCATTCATTCTTTTCCCAGATATTATTCAAGGACGGATTGATAGTACGATTAGCCGCTGGAATGCTTCGCCACCCACAGACTTTATTGCCGATCAGGCAGGACATTCAAAAGGACGCTTTAAACCCCTAGGTAATGGCGTGGCACGTGCCACAAACTCTGCTCGAGTTTTTGGAGAAGCGGCACTTATTGAGACCTACTATCCAAAATTACTTTATGAACTTGGTCTGGGTACGCTTGCCTATGTTGGTGTTTTAAGTATTATAACAATCAGTACATTCAAGGCTTATCGATCGCTCAAAGATAAAGACCTGAGAAGTTATGGCGCTTCGTTTTGGGTGTTCATCTTTTTTATTAGTTACCAGACTTACTATTACCCTTTAGATGTTGACCCTGTTGCAGTTTACTACTGGATGTTTGCGGGACTTATTTTACGCCTACCAGAGATTGACCGACAAGAATCAGACCGAAAACAAAAAGCTTTGGATAAAATTAGAGGGTTACTAGAGTCAAAACAACTTAAGGCTTATATGAAGCAGGTCGAGAAAGATAGAATGCGCAAACGCTAATTCTTGAATTCAAATTCTGTAGAAAAATCGGGTCTATCTCACTAGTCTATCTCAATCGATCAAGATGCGACAGTGTTTGATATTCAAGCTAGAATTATTGAGGATTCAAGACGGAGAAAAACAGTGTCACCATTGCCGATTGTTACGGTTGTTATTCCAACCTACGGACGAGAAGAGCCTTTAGTCGAGACGATCGCCGATGTCCTCATTCAGGATTATCCAAAGTTCGAGACGATCGTTGTCGATCAACTTCCAAATCACAAACCTGAAACTGCTGCCTACCTCAAACAAGTTGCAGACGAGGGCAAAATCCAGCTTTATACGTTAAACAATTGGGCGAGCTTACCCGGTGCGCGAAACTATGCTGTGCGTAGAGCCGCAGGAGACATTATCATTTTCATTGATGATGATGTTCGTCTCGAACCGGACTACCTTCAAAGACACGTCAACAATTATCTCGATCGCCCAGAGATTGCGGGTGTTGCCGGTCGAGTTTTTGATCGCATGAAGCTCGCGGATTCCCGAGGTGCATTACGTATCGAACAAATGCCACCGGAAGCTATGGACCCTGGTATTGCTTGGTATCATTTGGACTTGGTACATACCGTCAAACCGCAGCAGGTATTATCGGCGCGGGGCTGTAATATGTCCTACCGACGCGAAATTTTCACACAGCATGATATCTGGTTTGATGAGCGGTTTCGTGGTAGTGCAGTGCGTGAAGAGTCAGATTTTTGCTTGCGAATTCGGAAGACGGGCTTAATGATTTGGTATGACCCAGAAGCATCATTGATTCATATTGGTGAACCGACAGGCGGGTGTCATGATGTCTCTACAAAGTCGATGAGCTACCAGGTGACGTTTTACCATAATCACTTTTTTCTTGGGTTACATAATTTAACCTTGGGGCAATGTGTACGCTTTTTTAGCAAGTTGTTTGATTGTCATGTATTGGGTCATCCTCCCTGCAATAAAAGTGGATCTCCCCTCAAGGTACTTGTTCGCCTAGGTTTTTATATTTTGGGTTTTTTGGATGCATTAAAAACTTGGATTATATCACTTTGGGATGATGGTCAAGTCTATTCTCGTTTAGATCGAAGTCGAGCTTTATAAGTTTATTTTGCGCAGAGATGATGGGAAATTGCGTGCATCTAAAACAGTGTATCGATCATAGGGTTTAAGTTTTAAAAGACGGTTTAGAGCTTAGTTTATATGATTTAATTCCAGTAGTTTTAATACGATTTAATATGAAAATTCTTGTTGTTAGTCATACCTATATTGTTGATTTAAATCGTGATAAATTTCGAGAATTAGCCCGCTTAGCTCCCGATATTCAAGTGACGATCGTTGTGCCAAAATACTGGCGACCGGGTGGAGTTCAAAATAAAACGATTGTTAGCGAGCCGTTGCGAGAGGGGAATTTTCGAGTTGTTCCGATCGCCAATTTTAGTCAGAATCAGCAAGGATTATTGTTCTTCTACTGGGGCATCGTCACGCTCTTACGCGAATTTCGTCCGGATATTATTCATGTTGAGCAGGGTGTTAAAGGCTTGGCTTACATGCAATTAATTACGCTGAATGCCCTTTTAGGACTCAAGGCAAAGAATACTTTTTTTACGTGGTGGAATATCCCCTACACGCTGAAATGGCCTGTGTCATGGCTCCATGCCTACAATCTCAACCATACTCATGGCGCGATTCCAGGGAATCAAGATGGTGCGGATATTTTGCGGGGTTATGGTTATCGAGGGCCGATCGCGGTGACTGCCGCAATTGGGAGTCAATGATGATGCTTTTCCGT